>NZ_JBEZYL010000023.1:0-62109 GCF_040638465.1 Streptomyces sp. NPDC026206 | reverse complement strand
CGCGGCGGGCCCGCGGGGGGGCCCCCCCCCCGGGGGGCCGGGCCCCCCCCCGCGGGACGGGCCCGGGCCCCCGTCGGGCGTTCGGCTTCACACGGGCCCGCGCCCGGCCGCGGCATCACTGCCCGTCGTGCTCGCGCGGTTCGATGCGGAAGTCGAACGCGACGGTCCCGGGATCGAGGGCCGTCACCCCGCCGTCGACGGTGAGCACCGCACCGTTGACGAAGGACGCGGCGGGTGAGAGCAGCCAGCCGATCGCCTCGGCGACCTCGTGCGGCTCGCCCGGGCGGCGCGCGGGGACGAGCCGCGTCGCCGCCTCGTACGCCGCCTCGGCGCCGCCGTCCCCCAGTCCCGCCTCCTCGGCGAACCGCGTCATCCGCCGGCCGGCCATCTCGGTGCGCACCCAGCTGGGGCACACCACGTTGGCGCGCAGCCCGTGCTGTCCGTAGTCGACGGCGAGGGAACGGCAGAGCTGGAGCAGGGCCGCCTTGGACGTCGCGTACGCGGCGTTGCCCGATCCGTTGCGCAGAGCGGAGACCGAAGCGACGGCGACGACCGAGCCGCGCGCCTTCAGCAAGTGCGGGAGCGCGGCGCGCTGGAGGAGGAAGGGCCCGGTGACGTTGGTGCGCATCACGGCCTCCCAGTCCTCGAGCGACAGGTCGCCGACGGCTCCGCCGCGTGCGATGCCCGCATTGAGCACAAGGCCGTCCAGCCGGCCGTACGCGGCCACAGCAGCGTCCACGAGAGCGTCGACGGCGTCGGGGTCACCGGTGTCGGAGGGGTGGGCCAGCGCGCCGGTCTCCTCCGCGAGCCGGTGCAGGACCTCGGGCCGCCGCCCGGAGACGACGACCTGGTGCCCGGCCGAGCACAACAGCCGGGCGGTGGCCGCGCCGATGCCCGTTCCCCCGCCGGTGACGATGAAAACTCGCTGGTCCGTCATGGTCGTTCAGCCTCCGAGTGGTCGCGTACCGCTGCGTGATCACATTCTCGCGCGGGAACGCGACAGGCTGTCGGGGACCGTCGGGGTCATGAACGGCGCCACTGCCGTCCGGACGCGGGCCGCCCGCTGTCCGGGGGCTGCTCCATACCTTCGCGGCGGGCGTGACGGCCGGCGCGGTGACGACCGATGCGGCGGCCGCCGGCGGCGAGGACGCCCGTGCCGACCGTGGTCACCGGCTTTCCGCGTGCCGCGGGTGGCGGACGTGAGGGAGCCCGGTTGGCATGCGCACCGTCCGGGCCGAGGAGATGGCGCTCCCCGCTGCGGATGGCGGCCTTGGCCGCCCCGGGGACCCGTCCCTTCGTGCAGCGGACCGCTCCCGCCTGGACAGCGGGTACCGCCGTCACCGTATGCGGCTGTTCCGTCTCATCGGCGCGCGAGTGCTCGCACCGAATCCCGGCCGGCAGCCGCACGCCGGTTCATGAGGAGGTCAGAGCCTGCCCATGCGTGTGTAGGGGCTGACGATGCGGGCTGTGTGGGAACCGAAGTCGACGAGCATCGCGGTGCTGCCCTCGACGCCGATGATCTTGCCTAGGCCGAATTGGTCGTGTGAGACCCGGTCTCCCAGGTCGAAGTGCTTGGCCGACGGGGCAACCGGGTTTTTGAAGGGGCTCGTGGGCAGGTGGCGCCGGGGCGCGGATGGCTTCGTCATCGTGTCACCAGTATGCGCCTCCGATCGCCGAACCGTCAGTCCGGGGGCGGGACGATCATCGGATCCGCCGCCGTCCGCCGCCGCCCCTCCGCTCCGGCTGGACGGTGTTCTCGCAGGTCACAGCCGTGCAGCCCGGTGGCGGGAGCCGTCCCGGTGGCAGCCGGGACGGCTTTACTTTTTCCCGATCCCGGACCTCCCCGGCGACCGCGGAACGACCCCGAAAGAGGGGCGCCGGGCCTGACCGCCACGTCCGGGATGCGCTCGTGAGGGCTCGCGCGAGGTGCTGCCGCCGGGTGCCGATGCCGGTCCGGGCCCCGGCAGCCGGTATCGGTAGCCGGTAGCGGGGCCCCCGGCCCGACGCCCGCCACGTCCGTGCGAGGAAGGGCGCGCCCCGGTCAGTGTGGGGGCAGGTGCCCGGCGAAGAACGAGAGCACGTGGTGGCGCACCAAGGGCACCGAACGGGCCGGTTCGATCGCGCCGACCAGCCTGATCCGGTCCTCGGCGGTCATCAGCCCGGCCGCCTGCAACTGGGGCGCCAGGGCAGCGAAGTCGGTGAACACTCCGTGCGCGGCGTCGTCGATCCGCCGTCGGCGGGTGCGCCCCCGGGGGTGTGCGAGCAGGGCCGACCAGGAGCGTTCCAGCTCCTGCCGGTGCGGGAAGCCGTCGGTTTCCAGCAGGAGCAGCGGCCGGTCCACCCCGTACCGGGCGACCGGGAACAACTCCCCTTCCCTGCCGGGCGTCTCCGGCGGGTGGTCCAGGTATCCCTCCAGGTCGACCGCCGCGTCGATGCGGTGGTCCTCGTACAACGCCTCGGCCGCGGTGGTGCCACCGGCCGAGTGGCCGTAGATGCCCACCCGTCGCAGATCCAGCGCGCGGGAGAGGCCCTCCGGCAGGGGGCGGCCCTCGGCGTCCGGATTCCGCCCGGCCGCCAGGGCTTCGAGCTGGTCCAGCACGAACCGGGTGTCCGCGACCCGGGTGCCGATCGCGGTGCGGAACAACTTCGGGTCCGCCCGGGGGTCCGACCTGAAGACGCTCTCGCGAAGGAGCGTGTCCCGGTACGGCGTCCTGCCGGGGAACTCGACCTCACTGGCATCCCCGGGGTGATCGACGGCCACCACCACATAGCCGTGGCTCGCCAGTTCCTCGGCGAGGCCGGTGCCCATGGTGCGCGGGTCGCCGCCTCCCGGGCTGTACAGCAGCACGGGTCGCCGGACGGGCTGCGCGGGGGCGCCCGTGTGGGAGTGGGTCATGGTGGCCGCCCAGTTCACGCCCTGTCCCGGCAACTCCGGGTGCACCAGGTGGCCGCTGTCCTTGAACGACGCCGCGGCAACCCCGCTCATCTGCGGTGCTACCCGGTGGCCGCGGACGGTGCGGGCGGGGTAGAACACCGTGATCATCAGTTCCCGCACGGGAACCGGCTCCCACGGGTCGCTCCTGGAGCGATCGACCAGGTACAGGGTGGTGACCCCGGTCCGGTGCGGGCCGGTCGGTGCGGGCAGCCGCAGGGTGACGTCGTCCGCGCCCGGTGTGCCTGCCTGAGCCCGTGCGACTCCCCCACCGCCGGTGAGCAGCAGCGCGGCCGCGAGTACGGCCGACCTGGTGACGGCCCGCCGGCTCACTCCGGCGCCACCATGCCTCCCGGGAACGGCGTCGAGCCTCCGCCCGGGCGCACCGGTCCGGCCCGCCGTTCCGTCGTCATCGAGTTCTCCGCGCAACATGACTCTCCCCGTCCGCCTGTAATGTCGGTTCTTGCGCCTTCCGGCGGCCCCTTGATGAACGTGAATGAATGAAGGGGCATGCCCTGAATGCTGGCGCCCCGCGGGGAGGGCGGGCGATGGTTCAGGCCCTGCCCGAAACGATGGCGCGGTGCCGCCGGGGAGAGTAGTGATCCGGATCCACTTCACGGCCGGCGACTTCGCCCGGGTCCGTTTCGCGCCCCGGCCGGCCCCGCTGCAGGAGCTGAACGCGGCCCTCATGATGATGTGCCGCGCCGACGACGCCTTGCTCTTCGGCCGCTGGCGGCGACGGCTGCTCCACTCCCTGCCGGCCGCCGTCACGCCCCTGGCCGACCTGGTCCCGGCGGGACTGGCCCCCCAGTTCATCGACGTGCTCAGCAGCGATCTGAAGGAAGGACTGGACATCCCCCGGACCGCGCGCCCGGAGCTGGTCCGCTCCGAGATCGAGCGCGTGTACGCCCCGCACCCGTCCCCGGCTCCGCTGTGGATCCGCGACCTGCACCGGGGGGACGCCGGTGCCTGGCAACTCCTGCGCCGGGGCCAGCACGCGGCTTTCGAAGCGGTGCTGCGCCCCGTGTGGCCGTTGGTGCAGGACCTGCACCAACGGGAGTTCGCGCGCCACGCCCTGACCGTGGCCGAGCACGGCATCGGCGCCGGGCTCGCCGCGCTCGTGCCCGGCAGCCGGTTGCACGGGGACGTCTGGGAGTTCGAGGGGCCCGGTGAGCGGGACATCAGGCCGCGCGGTCGCGACCTGATGCTGCTGCCCACCTTCCACTGGACCGGCCACCCCTTGATCGCCGACCTGCCCGACGGCCCCCTGGCGGTGACCTACGCCGCCGGTCCCGGCCTGCCGTTGCCACCGGCCGGGGCGGGCGACACCGACGACGCCCTGGCCGGGGTGCTCGGACGCACCCGCCTCGACATACTTCTCCTGCTCGCACAGGAACACACCACCAGCGACCTCGCCCGGCGGCTGGGCGTCAGCAACGCCACCGTCTCCGCCCACACCGCCGCGCTGCGCGGCGCCGGTCTGATCACCACGGTCCGCGCCGGGCGGGCGGTCCTGCACCAACGCGCCGCGCTGGGAAGCCTGCTGGTGCGGCGACGTACTGGAACGCGGGGCGTGAACGGCTGACCCGGCGCGGGAACCGGGACCGTACGCTACCGTATGGTTGACCATACGTCAGCGTACGGTCCTTGGTTCTTGGAGGACGCCATGAGCGTGATACGCAATGTCCACGAGCGCACCGTCCAAGCCCCCGCCGCCGCGGTCGGCGCCCTGCTCGACCGTCTGTCGGCCGACGACGACCCCATCTTCCCGGTGCCCGCCTGGTCGCCGATGCGCCTCGACGGCCCGCTCGGCGTGGGCGCGGCCGGCGGTCACGGCCCGGTCCGCTACAGCGTCACGGCCTACGAACCCGGCCGCCGCGTCCGCTTCGGCCTCACCCCGCCGAGCAGCGGCTTCCACGAGATGACGGTCGAGCCGCTCGGTGACGCACACTGCCGGGTGCGCCACGTCCTGGAGGCGGAGATGCGCGGCGCGGACCGGATCCTGTGGCCGAGCGTGGTGCAGCCCGTGCACGACACGATGGTCGAGGAGATCTTCGACAACATCGAGCGCGTCACGACCGGCACGGCGGCCCGCCCGGTCCACTGGTCGCCACGCGTGCGGCTGCTCAACCGGCTCGGCTGGGACAGGCCGGTCCCTGCCGGGATTCCCCCGGGCGCCCAGTTGCTCCGTACGGCCATCGACTGGTTCGACGAGGCCGACTACCGGGACGCGTACGCCATGGACCTGCCGCCCGGCATGCCGCTCGACCCGGCGGCCTGGGCAGGCGTACTGCGGGGCATTCCCGTCACGGACCGGGCGGAGCGCGAGATCGTGTTCGGCCAGGACGCCGGGCACCTGGACTTCCGCGCCTCGATCCTGGTGGACGCGGACGCCCGGCGCGTGACGCTCAGCTCGGTCGTGCGCGTCCATCCGCGGTGGCGCGGACGGCTCTACTGGGCAGCGGTCTCCCGCGTCCACCCCTTCATGGCCCGCCTGATGCTCCGGCGCACTCACCGTGGCCTGGCGCTGGGTGCACCGGGTGCCGCAGTACGCGCGCGCAACGGCTCACCTGAGCAGGTGCTCTGACGAGGCCTCAGTCAAGCCCGTCCCACCCGGCGGGTCCCCGGTGTCCCCGCCCGAGGCCTTTGTGACAGGCTGCGGGGGGTGCCCGGCCAGTCAGGACGCCGGGCCGGAAACAGCAGGGAACGCGGCACAGTGAATACGTCGGATCATTCGGGCTGGGTGTCCTCCCCCGCCACCCACCGCGACGCCGTCGCGGCGGAGACCGCCAGGTTCGTGTCGGTGGTCGAGGGCGCGAGCCCGGCGACCCCAGTGCCCGGCTGCCCCGGCTGGACGCTCGTCGACCTCGTCAGGCACACCGGCAGCGTGCAGCGCTGGTTCTCCGTCCTCCTGCGCCAACGCGTCCAGGAACGGCCGCTGAGCCGCGAGGTGGAGCTGCGGCTGCCGGAGCACGAGGCCGGTTACGCCGACTGGCTGGCCGCAAGTGCCGCGGAGGCCGCGAGCGCGTTCGCGTCCGTCGACCCGGATGCTCCGATGTGGGCCTGGGGCGCCGACCACCACGCCAGGTTCTGGGTACGGCGCATGCTGTTCGAGACTCTGGTGCACCGCGCCGACGCGGAACTCGCCGTCGGTCTGCGGCCCGTGATCGACCGTCACCTGGCGACCGATGGCGTGGATGAGTTCCTGGTCAACCTGCCCTTCGCGGCGCCCTTCGCCCCCAAGGTGGCCGGTCTGCGGGGCGACGGCGAAACCATTCGCTTCCGCTGCACCGACACCAGCGGCGACTGGTTCGTCCGGCTGCGCCCCGACGGGTTCGGGCTCGACCCGGCCCGCACGGACGCCGGGACCGCCGCGGCCGCCGACGCCGCCGTCCACGGAACCGCCGCGGACCTGTTGCTGCTCGTCTACGGCCGCCTCGACCGCGGCTCGGACGCCTTCGAGACGCTGGGGAACGAGGCTCTGCTGACGCGATGGTTCGCCGACTCGGAGTTCTGAGGACGGCAGGGCCCCGGAGGCATGCCGCAACTGCGGAGGAAAGAGTTTAATCAGAGGCGAACCGATCGAACGCATCGCGGCGTCCTGATCTCCGAACGCACCGGTCAACGGACAGAGGAGAACGCGATGTCGCAGACCTTCGGAGCGCGCCCGAGCCGCCGCGCGATACTGGCCTTCGGCGCCGGGACGGCGCTGGCCACGGCCGTGTCCACGGGCGGGCCGGCCTACGCGGCACCGCCGGGCGAGGGCGACCTCCACCGGCGGCTGCGCGGGCTCGAGCGGGAACATTCCGCCCGCCTGGGGGTATTCGCCCGCAACACGGCCACGGGCAGGAGTGTGCTCTACCGCGCGGACGAATCCTTCCCGATCTGCTCGGTGTTCAAAACGCTCGTCGTGGCCGCCGTCCTGAGAGACCTCGACCGGGACGGCGAGTTCCTCGCCAAGCGCATCCGGTACACCGGCAAGGACGTCGCACGCTCGGGCTACTCCCCGGTCACGGGTACGCCCGAGCACCTCGCAGGCGGTATGACCGTCGCGGAGCTGTGCGCCGCCGCCATCGACCACAGCGACAACACCGCGGCGAACCTCCTGCTCCACGAGCTCGGCGGCCCCACGGCAGTCACCCGGCTCTGCCGCTCGATCGGGGACCGTACGACGCGGGTCGACCGGTGGGAGCCCGAACTGAACTCGGCCGAGCCGTGGCGCACGACGGACATCACGAGTCCGGCCGCCATCGCGGGGACCTACGAGAGGCTCACGCTCGGCGACGCGCTCGGGCCGCGGGACCGTGCGCAGCTGACCAGGTGGCTCCTCGGCAACACCACCAGCGGGGCACGCTTCGGCGCCGGGCTCCCGAAGGACTGGACCCTCGCGGACAAGACCGGCACCGGCGACCACGGCACCACCAACGACGTCGGCATCGCCTGGACCCCGGACCGGTCACCGGTCGTGCTCGCCGTCCTGACGACCAAGCACGACGCCGGCGCGCCGGCGGACGAACCGCTGGTGGCCAGGACCGCGGAACTGCTGGCGGCAGCACTCGTCTGACCGGCTCCGGACCAGCGCACCGGCTGCGGCTTCGGCGGTCCGCCACGTACGGATGCGGATGCCGGTGCCCGCTCAGTACGGGTGCCGGTTGGGCTTGTTCGTCCACGCGTCGTAGGCGTGGGCGCCGATTTCGGGATGCATCTGCTCGATCCTGATTCTCCGCTCGTCGAGCGGCTTCCCGAAGTCCTCGTACTGGAACGAATCGTCGAAGCCGATGCGCCGGGTGTCCTCCAGGGCACAGCTGAAGTACACGGCGTCGATGCGCGACCAGTAGATGGCGCTCATGCACATCGGGCACGGGGCGCCGCTGATGTAGATGGAGCAGCCCTGGAGCATCCGGGCCCGCTCGGGCACGGGGTCCGGTGAGCCTTCGGGGCGGGGGACGTACTTCAGGGTGCTCTCGTTCTGCCGCTCTTCGGAGATCGACGGCGCCTCGGGGTTGAGGTACTGCACGGCCTTGCGGATGGTCTCGACTTCGGCGTGGGCCGTGGGGTCACCGGTCAGGAGGACCCGGTTCTGCCCGCGCGCGATGATCTCCCCGTCGCGGGTGATCACTGCGCCGAAGGGGCCGCCCCAGCCGTTCTCCACGGACTCGGTGGCAAGGCGTACCGCCTCGGTGATGAGCTCCTTGTGTTCCATCGCAGAGTCTCCGATCGGCGTCGGTTCCCCCGGCGGAGGAGAATCGGGGAACGAGGCGGCAATGGCAATGGGGCGACCAACAGACCGATTTGCCCTATAAATACCGTATGCACTAGGCTACTCCAGGTGAGTCCACGTGCAAGCCGTGACTCCGCGGCCGAGAACGCCACCGTTGTGACCTCGCAGAAAGTACGCGCAGGTCACGTCGACGAGTACCGGCGCTGGCAGAACAGGACCAACGAGGCGGCCCGCGCGTTCGACGGGTTCGAGGGCTCCGAGGTGTACCCGCCCGGCGCCGGTTCCGAGAACGAATGGGTGGCAGTCTTCCGCTTCTCCGGGATCGACCACCTGACCGCCTGGCTGGAATCGGACCGCCGGCGGGAACTGCTCGCCGAAGGGCGAAGCCTTTTCGAAGGGCCTCCGGCACAAGAGGTGCTCCGTGGCGGCGCCCCGGCCGAACAGGCCCCCGAGACCGTCACCGCCGTCGTCTCCCACGAGGTGAAGCCCGGACGTGAGGAGGGCTTTCTCCGATGGCAGGAGAAGATCCTCAAGGCACAGGAGAAGTCGCCGGGATTCATGGGGTCCGAGCTGTTCAAGCCGGTCGAGGGCGTCCAGGAACGCTGGGTCGCCGTCTTCCGGTTCGACTCCCGCGAGCACCTCGAGGACTGGCTCGCCTCCGACGCCCGCCGGAGACTGCTGGAGGAGGGGCGCGCCTACTTCGCCTCCTACGACGTACGCAAGGTCGGCTCCGCGTTCAGCGGCTGGTTCCGCTTCGACCAGGGCACGCAGGACACTGCTCCGCCCAACTGGAAGCAGGCCATGTCCGTGATCCTGGCCCTCTATCCCACCGTCATGGTGCTCAACCTGACCGTGGGGTCCGGGCTGGACGAGCTCGATGTCCCGGGATACGTCGGCCTGTTCATCGGCAACGTGCTGAGCGTCAGCGTACTGACCTGGCTGCTGATGCCCCTGGTGAACAGGGCTCTCGCGTTCTGGCTCGTGCCCGGCCGGGCGCGCGGGCTCCGCGTCCATGTGGCGGGTGCCGTGGTGGTGGCGCTCTGCTGTCTGCTGTTCATCGTGATCTTCGGTCTGACCACCCATTGACGCCGCCTACCCGGCACCGCCCACCCGACACCGTCCACCCCGCACCGTCCGCTGACCGATCCCACCGCCGGCCGCGGCCGGTCCGCCGAGGAGGTCATGATGCCCGGACGTCCGACCGCAGCACGCTTCGAAGGAACCCTGCTCCGGCGGGGCGACCGCGCCTACGACAGCGCCAGGGCCGCCGCGGTGTGGAACGGGCTCAAGCCGGAGCGCTTCCCCGCCGCCATCGTGCGGGCGGCCTCCGAACGGGACGTTCCGCAGGCCCTGTCCTGTGCGCGCTCCGAAGGGCTCCGCGTCTCGACGCGCTCCGGTGGGCACAACTGGTCCGGCTCCCAGCTGCGCGACGGGAGCCTGCTGATCGACCTCTCGGGGCTCGGGCAGTGCGACATCGATCCCGCGTCGGCGACGGCCACCGTGGGCCCCGCCGCCACCGGACAGGACCTGGTCAAGGCACTGGCCCCCTACGGACTCGCCTTTCCCGTGGGCCATTGCTCCTCCGTCGCGCTGGGCGGATTCCTGCTCAGCGGCGGGCTCGGCTGGAACTCCCGTGCGTGGGGGCCCTCCTGCGCCGACGTCCTGGAGATGCGGGTCGTCACCGCCGACGGTGCGACGGTCACCTGCAGCGAGACGGAGAACGCCGACCTCTTCTGGGCGGCCCGCGGCGCGGGTCCCGGCTTCTTCGCCGTCGTCACCCGCTTCCGGCTCGGCCTGCACCCCCACCCGGGATCCGTCATGACCACCGGCCTCACCTTCCCGCTGGCCGCGACCGGCCCCGTGGCGGCCTGGGCGGAAGGGCTCGCACGCGACCTCCCGGCGAACGTCGAGACGGCCCTCGTCCTCACCGCTTCCGGTGATCCGGCAGTCACCGTCGCGCCGGGCCCGCGGATCCTGGCCGGCATGACCGCGTTCGCCAGGACACGCGAGGAGGCACTCGCCGCCCTCGCGCCGGCGGAGGCCTGTCCGTTGGCCGGCAGCGCCGTCTCCCGGCAGCCGCCCGAGCCGACGTCGTTCGCCCGCCTGCACGAGCGCGCAGCCGCCGTATGGCCCCCGGCGCACCGCTACGCGGCGGACACCCTGTGGTCGGAGGAGACGTACGAGACCCAACTGGGCCGTATCGCCGACGCGGTGGCCCACGCCCCCGCCGGCAAGTCGCTCGTGCTCGCGCCGGTGCGGCCCGTCTCCGAGGACCCCGCCCTGCTGCGGAACATGGCGTTCTCCCCGCTCGGCGCGTCCTACCTCGTGTGTTACGCGGTCTGGGACGACCCCGCCGATGACGGGGCCAACGCGCGGTGGCTGCGGGATGCCATGGCATCGGTCGATCCATCGGGGCGCGGCGGCCACTACATCGCCGAGACGGACCTGGAGGCCGACGCCTCCCGGGCCCGCCGCTCGTACGCGCCCGCCGACTGGGACCGCCTCCAGGAGCTCAAAGCCGCATGGGACCCGGGCAACGTCTTCCACTCCTACCTCGCGCCGTGAACCGGGGTGCCCTGCGGTGGGCACGGACCGCGCCCGCCACTGTGCCCCGTTCCGCCGGCAGCGACGCCGCAGGCCACCCGGGCCTGCAAGGGCGGAACGGACGTGGTGCAGGATGACTTCTCGCGCCGGGTCGCCTCCACGACCTGGTGCAATCACGATCCGTCAGGGACAGGCAGGTACAAGGTGACGCATCATTACTCGGGTCATCACTCGGGTCATCACTCCGGTCATCACTCCGGGCTTCCGGCGGCGTGCGGCGCCGTCGCTCCGCTCTCCGGAGCGGCAGGAGAACGCCGGTGAACGAGGCTCTGACACTGCACCACGTCATCGTCGCCGGCATCGCGGTGGCCGCCGGCCTGGCCGTGGCCCTCGTGCTGCGGGTGATACTGCGCTGGCTCGCCGAGCGGGCCCTCAGGACCCGGTGGGCCGGGGACGACATCATCGTCGACGTGCTGCGCACGCTCGCGCCCTGGTCCGCTGTGGCGGCCGGCGTGGCGGCGGCGGCCGCGGCCCTCCCCCTGACCCACCAGGTCGGGCACATCGTCAACCAGGTACTGACGACCCTCGTCATGCTGACCGCGACGCTCACCGCTGCCCGAGTGATCAGCGGCCTGGCGCAGTCCGTGGCGCAGTCAAGGTCCGGCGTCGCCGGATCGGCCACGATATTCGTCAACATCACGCGCATCGCGGTCCTGGCGATGGGCTTCCTCATCATCCTGGAAACCCTCGGCATATCCATCGCCCCCCTGCTCACCGCCCTCGGCGTGGGTGGCCTGGCGATCGCCCTGGCGCTGAAGGACACCTTGGCCAACCTCTTCGCGGGCGTGCACATCCTCGTCTCCAGGACGATCCAGCCCGGCGACTACATCCGGCTCAGCAGCGGCGAAGAGGGCTATGTACGCGACATCAACTGGCGTATCACGGTGGTGGAGGAGCTCTCGAACAACCTGGTCATCATCCCGAACGCCAAGCTCGCCGGCACGAACATGACCAACTTCAGCCGGCCCGAACAGAAGCTGTCCGTCACCGTGCAGGTGGGCGTCGGCTACGACAGCGACCTGGAGCACGTCGAACGGATCACCAACGAGGTCGTCGAGAGCGTGATGAAGGACATCACCGGCGCCGTCCCCGACCACGAGCCGGCGGTCCGGTTCCACACGTTCGGGGACTCCCGGATCGGCTTCACCGTGGTCCTCGGGGTCGGCGAGTACAGCGACAAGTACCGCATCAAGCACGAGTTCATCAAGCGCCTGCACCAGCGATACCGCTCCGAGGGCATCCGGATCCCCGCTCCGGCGCGTACCGTCTCCCTGCAGCAGACAGGGGAGCCCGTGATCCCCCACCCCCGCACGCCCCTCGACGCCGTACCGGCACCCCCCGGCACCCCGGGCTGAGCCCCGCCGGGGGGGGTGCCGCGAGTTGCCCATGGCTGTACCCGCATGGAGGCTGTCCTCCCGAGGGGGCGCGTGTGCAGCCCGGTCGAGTAGGTGGGAGACGCAGTCGATGAAGTTCGAGGACGGTGTTCCGTTCGTGGTCCGGCTGGAGGCCGAGGACCGGCAGGCGCTCTTCGAGAGCGGGACGCCCCTCGCCTTTCCGGTACGGCAGGTGATCCTGCGGGAACACGAGCCCTCGGCGCACGTACTGATCCTTCTCTCCGGATGGACGAAGGTGACCTCGGCAGCCGCCAACGGCTACGAGGCGCTGCTGGCGCTGCGGGGGCCCGGCGACATCGTCGGGGAGGGGGCCGTGCTCAGCGGGCGTCCCCGGGGGGCGACGGTGACGGCACTGGGACAGGTCGAGACCCTCGCCATCGACGCCGACCGGTTCAGCGCGCTCCTCGAAGAACGGCCGGCCATCTCGCGGAAGCTGCTGGCGCTGACCGCCGACCGGATGCGCGACAGCGACCGCCGCCGTGTGCAGTACGCGGCTCTGAACGTGCAGGAACGCCTTGCCCTGCTGTTGCTGGAGCTGATCGCCAGCCATGGCGAGGAATCGGACGATGGCGTACAGCTGACGCCCGGGCTCACCCAGACCGAGCTGGCCGGCTCGGTGGGCGCCTCCCGGGAAGCGGTCGCCCGGCTGCTGAAGGGGCTGCGGGAGCGAGGGATCGTACGCACCGGGCGCCGGGGCCTCGTCGTCATGCGACCGGACGTGCTGCGGAAGATGGTGCGCCAGGGGAACCGGTGACGGGCGGTCCGGCACGTCCCGGTCCGGGATTCCGGTAGCGACACGGGGCCCGTTGTGTGTACGTGGTCACATGGTGAATGTGCTGGGTTCCGTCGCCGCAAACTCCGTATCGGTGGCATCTTTTCGGTGTCCCGAAGGGCCTTCGCGGCCCACGTCTGCAGCGGAAGGCGGCCATGCGCGAGCCTGTCAACCGGACCATCCTGCTCCTCGACATCGAGCGGTTCAGCCGCCGCGACGACGTGGTGCAGGCCGCGCTCCGGCGCACTCTGAACACGGTCATCGACCAGACGCTGGTGGCCGCCGGCGTCGAGGCCACTCAGCAATACCGTGAGGACCGCGGTGACGGTCTGATCGTGCTCATCAGCGGGGACGTGGCCAAGACCGCGGTCCTGCGCTCGCTCCTCACGGTCACGCCCGAACTCCTGCACGACCACAACCGGCTGGCCTCGGGCAGCGCCCAGATGCGGTTGCGGATGGTGCTCGCCGCCGGAGAGATCGCTCACGACCCGCAGGCCGGCACCACCGGGGGACTCGTCGGGCACGACCTCAACCAGGCCTTCCGGCTGCTGGACTCGGACGCCCTTCGCGAGGCCCTCGCCGGGCGGACGGACCGGCACTGTGTACTGGCGGTGAGCACTCCGGTGTACGAAGGGGTCGTCCGTCACGGCCACCGCGGGGTGCGGCCGGAGCTCTTCCGGCGTACGAGCGTGACCGTCAAGGACGGTGTGCTGTCCGCGTGGCTCCACCAGGGCGGGGCACCCACGGCCCCGGAGGAGGAGGTGGCCGGTGAGCCGCCGGCCCCGGCCGGGCAGGGGCGGCCGGCGCCCGCTGCTTCCCCCGGCCCCCAGGCCCCGCCCCAGGCGCCGTCCCGGCCCCGCCCCGAGCCGCAGGAGCGGACCGGTGGCGCGGTCTTCCACTTCCACGGTGCTCCGGTGGTGCACGGCCCGGTGGTCGGTGGCGATCTGCACGCAGTGAGCGGCGGCCAGGTGACCGGCGACGTTATCCTCGGCGGGTCCGTCACCAAGCCGGCCCCGGCCGCTCGCGCCGACGATGCCCGGACCGAGGACGGGAGCCGGCCGTGAACGCGCCTCACGAGCACCCGGCCGCCGACGGTGAGCCGGTGGGCCTGCCGGGCCAGGCGCAGGGGGTACCGGCGGGCCCGGTAGCGGAAGCGCACACCGCGCCGAACGCCGGCCCGGAACCGGACCCGGCCCCGGCCCCGGACTCTGCCGACCAGCACTCCGAGACCGACACCGAGACCGAATACGCCTGGGACTCCCGCCAGGATCTGTACCGGCACAGCCCGGGCATCATGCTCGGCTCCTCCGCGCGCCTGGGCGGCTCGCTCGTCGGCGGTGACCAGCACGGTGTGAGCGGCGGCCAGGTGACCGGCGACGTGATCCTCGGTGGCAGCAAGATCGAGTACCACCTGGGCGGCGACGGCGAGGAGAGGTCCGGCGAGATCCCCGCCGCCGAGGTCGAGGCGCTCGCACGGTACTTCGTCTTCCCCTCTCGCACCGAGGGCGCCGTGGCCGTCCCGGACGGCACGGTCGCCGAGCACGGCACGGTCGCCGAGCACGGCGCGAGAAGCGACGAGTGGGAGCCCGACAGCCCCTTCGGCCTCGCGCTCACCAGGCTCAGGGAGCACCGGGTGGCCGTCCTCTCCGGTCCCGCGACGACCGGCCGCCGGGCCGCGGCCCTCATGCTGCTGCGCGCCGTGGGCTCGGCCGGCTACCGCGCCCTGGACCCGGCGCTCTCACCAGGACGCCTCGCCGGGGAGCTCCGTGACGGGTGCGGGCATCTCATCGCCGACTTCCCGACCACCGCCGAACGGCCGCTGCGCGAGCATCATTTACGTGCTCTGAGTGAGAAACTGCGCGCGGTCGGCGGCCATCTCGTCATCGTGGTCGGACCGCACCCCGTCGTCCACGGCGAGATCGGGCACGTTCCCTGGCAGCCGCCGGAGCCCGCCGAGCTGCTCCGCGGGCACCTGCGCCACAAGGACCTGGCCGGTCACGGCATTGACGCCCTCCTCGCCCTCGCCGAGGTGCAGTCGGTTCTCGGTCACCGCAGGCCCGTGGCCGAACTGGCCCGCTTCGCCGGCCGGATCGCCGCATACGCCCGGGGCGCCCTGCCCCTGGCCGACCTCGCCGCCTTCGGCCACTACGCCGCCGAACGGCAGGTGCGGGCGTGGTTCGACAGCACGGAACAGACCCTGCACGACAAGGCGTTCCTGATCGCACTCGCCACCTTCGACGAGGCCCCCTACCCCCTCACGGCCGAGCTGAGCGACGTCCTCTTCGGCTTCCTCCAGCGCATCGAGAACCCCGGGGAGCCGGCGTGCATCCCCGTCTTCGGCACCTCCAGCGCCCAGCGCGTCGAACACGCCCGGGCCGACCGGTACCGGGAGGCCGAGGAGACCGAATGGGGGCCGGTGCTCCAGACGAAGGTGCAGTTCCGGGACCCCCTCACAGGCATCACTCTGCTCCGTGAGGTCTGGGCCGGCCACCCGTCGGCCCGTCCCGCGCTCGTGGCCTGGCTGCGCCGCCTGGCGGTCGACCCCCGTCCCGTCGTGCGCACCAGGGCCGCTTCCACCGCGGCGGTACTGGCGGAGACCGACCTGCCGTCGACCATGGCCCTGCTCATCCGGCCCTGGGCCACGGAACAGCGGTTCCGCGCCCGGCTGGCCGCAGCCAACGCTCTCGCCCTCGCCCATCACCTGGGCGCGCCGCACGTGCCGCGCATCCTGCGGGAGTGGTGCACCGCCCCCGACCACCGGCTGCGCTGGACGGCAGTGCGCACGTACGCGCTCGTGGGGGACTCCTTCCCCGGTGAAGCCGTCGAGGCGCTCACGGAAGCGGTGCATGGCATGGACGCCAGGGGCGGCCCGGTCCGCGCATGGCCCGCCGAACTCGACGAACTCGCCCAGTCCGCCGCCACCTTGCTGCTCGCGGCCGGCCAGAACGCGGGCAGCTGGGAGGCCGGCGGCGCCGCGGCCGAACTGTGGCCCGCACTCGCGTCCCTGACGCGCGGCGGCGTCGCCCGGGAGTTCGTGCTGCGCACGGTCGTCCACGCCTGCGGCCCCACGGACGGCACCGGTGGCACCGGCCGCCCGCTCCTGCTCGACCTGTTCGGTCGTGCCGAGGCCACGGCCGGTACCCCCGGTGGGCTGCTCCGGCAGTCGCTCGCCGCCCTGTGGCGCAGCGTCCTGAACGACCCGGTGTGCTCCCTGTCCGGCCTGGAGGCCATGCGTCACTGGGTCCGGGCGGCCGGCGACGACCCGGACGCCGAACGCGCCCTCGCAGAGCTGCTTCCGCTCCTGACGGTGTCGGTCGAGGACACGAAGCGGCTCGCCTACCTGCTGGAGAACCTGCGGGACGAGACGGGCTCGGCTCCGCCCGCCGTGGCTCTGCGACTGCTCGGGGTCCTGTTCCCGCCGCGGACGCCGACGGCCCCGGCGCCCCGGCCCGTGCCGTGACCCGGCAGCTCCACGCTCGCCGGAACCGACGCTTGACCGTCGTTCCGTCCGCGCGTGGCCGTACATCCCCAACCTGTGATCCCTCCACGGCTCTTCGCCGCCCGGACCGTCCCAAGGAGTAGCAGCACCATGATGAGCCAGCAGCCCCAGTGGCAGCAGGACGCGAACCGCCACTCGCAGCTCGTCGACCCGGTCGTCACGATCCAGGAGTTGTCGCGCTTCAAGCCGCTGCGCGCCACGCGCATCGACTACGCCCTGGTCTTCACCACGGCCCAGGGCGGGCTCGACACCTTTCTGCCGCCGAACCGCCCGAGCCGCACCGAACTGGCCACCCGTCGCTGGACCAGCGTGTACGAGGTGGACATGGGGCTGCACGAGGCGGGCGCCGTCCTCGCGCTGCCCGGCAGTAACGACGCGTTCCTCTTCGAGGTGTCCATGAGCTGCAGCTGGCAGGTGCTGACGCCCGCGGCCTTCGTCGCCGGCGGGGAACGCAATGTGCCCGCCATGGTGCAGCGTCTCGTCGACGATGCCGTACGGCCCGTGCTGCGCGGGTACGCGATGGAGGACAGTGCGGCAGCGGAGAGGGAGGCGCAGCAGGCACTCGCCGCCGCCGGGCCGCTGGGAGCGGCGGCGGGGCTGCACATCCGGTGCGGAATCCAGATCCGCCGGGACGAAGCGGCCCTCGAACACGAGCGGGAGCTGCGCGACCTGCAGTTCGCCCGGCAGAAGCTCGATCCCCAGCACGCTCTGCTGATGAGAGAGGAGGAACTGGCGGCGGAGCGGGCTCTCGCCCAGGGGCAGCGTCAGCACCGGATCGAGCTGCAGAACCAGAACCTCGGCCACGAGCGGCAGTTGATCCGTGGCCGGCAGGAACTGGAACTGCAGGAGCTCGAGGCCAAGAAGATCCAGTACTACGCGCACTACCTGGAGCGCGGCGGGCCCGCCGCGATGGCCTTCCATCTCGCCCAGCACCCCGAGGACGCGCGTTTGGTCATGGAGAACCTCCGCGAGGATCAGTCACGCACCATGCAGAGCCAACTGCAGGTCGCTCTGCAGGCGTTCGGCGGGGGTCCGGGCGGGCTGGAGGAGCATCAGCTGGACGAGCTGCGCAGGCAGACGATGAACGCGGCCAGGGCGGTCCTCAGCGCCAGGCTTCCGTCCTCGCCGCCCGACGGCATGCACGCGGTCGAGGGTCCGGCACGCGGCGAAGCGCCCGAGAACTCCGCACAGCCGGCGGAGGGCGGCGCCGTGCCGCCGGCCGCTCCGCCGAAGGCCCCAAAGGACGGTACGGCCCCGCCGAACGCGGGCCCCGTTTTCGGGTACCGGGCCTCGACTCCGCCCACCAGCCCATGACGACCGGGGCTCCGGATCCCCTCGCCCCGGCGCAGGCGGCCGCACCGCGAACGGCCGAGCGACTTCTGGCGGAGCTGCGCCAGGAGGCGGCCCGGGCCGACACCAAGGGTTCCGTACTGGTGGCCGCGCAAGGCATGGCCGCGTCCGCACTCGTCGGAGTGCTCGCCGTCCGGGGCTGGCAGCCGGTATCCCTCTCGGTGCTCGGACAGGTGATGTGGTGGGCAGGCGCGGCCTGCTTCCTCGGTTCGCTGTTCTCGCTGCTGATGACGGTGATTCCGCGCTACCGGTCGCACGCGTGGCGTCCCGGTCTGCCCCTCACCCACTTCGCCGACATTCACGGTGCGGCACGTCAAGGGCCGACGGCACTGGAGGAGGCCTTGCGGGAGACCGAGCGCGCCCCCGCGGCCGCGCTTCTCCTGGCCCTCACGCAGAACAGCCGGATCGTCGCCGGCAAGTACGGATGGCTGCGCACGGGCATGGCCGGTTTCACGGCAGCGATGGTGCTGCTGCCGGGCGCGCTCCTCGTCGGCTGACCGGCCGGTCGCCCCGCTTCGGACAACGATTTCAGGAGACGTACAACGATGCCCGACCAGGACCGGTCCGATCCCTCCTCCATGCCACCGCCCTCGGCTCTTCCGCCACAGGAGCCGCTCCCGTACCCGACGGCGTCCGGACCGCCGGCATCCCCGCCGCCGTACCCCGGCGAGGGGCCGCAGCCCGGGTACGTGAACGATGACGGGGCACCGCCCGCGTACCCGGGCGAGGGGCCACCCGCCTACCCGGGCGAGGTGCCGCCCCCCTACCCGGGAAGCGAGGAGGAGCCCACCACCGTGGCGAAGGCCATGGCATATGCGCCGCCCGGATACCCGGGTGCGCCTCCGGCACCGCCGGTGGCGCCGGCCCTCCGTCCCGTGGGCGCCACCGAGCATGACGACCTGGCACTGCAGTCGGGGCGCAAGCACCTGAAGGCGTATCAGCGCGGGGTGGACGGCGCTGCCCTCTCGCAGCTGGTGATGACTCTCCCAACGGCACTGATCAGCCTCGTCGTGGTCTCCTTGGCTTTCTCCCTGCTCAGTCCGGTGCTGGGGATGGTGATGACCGTGGTGTGGCTGCTGTCCGGGCCCCTGGTCTTCCACCGCCCCGCCGAAGCGGCCATCGCGCAGCACCTGCTGGGTATGCGGCGGCCCACTCCCGCGGAAGCCGAACGGCTGGGCGCGGTGTGGGAGGAGGTGACCCGTCGTGCGGGGGTGAGTCAGGGCACCTACGAACTGTGGGTCCAGGAACGTGCCGAGCTGAACGCGACCGCTGCGGCCGGCCACATCGTCGGTGTCACCCGGCATGCGCTGGACCGGTTGTCCAACGCGCGGCTGGCTGCCGTCCTCGCCCACGAGCTGGGCCATCACGTGGGCGGGCACACGTGGGCCGGCATGCTCGCCGACTGGTACGCGTTGCCGGCCCGGACGGTGTGGCGGTGGCTCCTCGTGGGTCTGCTCAGTCTCCTGCGGTCGAAGAACAAGGCGAGCATGGCCTGTGGAGGCTGCCTCTCCCTGTTGCTCCTGCAGTTCCTGTACCTGCTGATCTTCATGGAGTCGATGTGGTGGCTCGCGGTGCCCTTCGTGGCCGCCCCGCTGCTCATCACCTGGCTGCACCGCCGTGCCGAGTTCCGTGCGGACGACTACGCGGCCGGGCTCGGATTCGGTGACGAGCTGATGGAGGTACTGGCCGCAGAGCATCAGGCACAGACCGGGCCGAGCGGAACCCCGCCATCCGCAACGCCGTACGGCGCCCCCCTGCCCCCGGGTGCCGCTCCCGGCCCGGCCCCGTACCCGGCGCCGTACCCAGGCAGGAAGGACGCCTCCCCCCTGATGGTGAAAGCGGCACACACGAACTTCGAGGCCCGGCTACAGCATCTGCAACGCAACGGGGCGGAGCGGCATCGGTAGTTGCCCGGTCCAGCGCCGTGCAGGCGCGGTGGAGCACCCGGAATCATCGCCACATGGGACCGTGCGCTGCCATGGCGGGCCTGGCGAGTGAGGCCCGGCCCTCGATGAGCCGCCGGCCGTCATGTCGCCTCCTCCGAAGTGTCATGCCGTCGTGCGCGGGGCTTCGCGCGGACGTGCATGCGCTCCCCCTGTCTCCCGAAGAGGCTGAGGATCTCGACGGGCCGCCCGTCCGCGCTGCTGAACCAGTGCGGCAGGCGGGTGTCGAACTCGGCGACCTCGCCGGGGCCGAGGACCAGGTCGTGCTCGGCGAGGACGAGCCGTAGCCGGCCGTCCAGCACGTACAGCCACTCGTAACCCTCGTGCGTGCGGTGATCCGGCTCGGCACCCCGGTCAGTGATGATCATCTTGTACGCCTGGAGAGGGCCCGGGGTCCGGGTCAGGGGGACGAACGTACCGCCGTTCGGCAAGGGGTGGGGTGTCAGCCGGACCCGGGGATCCCCCACTTCCGGGGCGCCGACCAGGTCGTCCAGGGGCACCTGGTACGCGGCGGCGAGCGGCAGCAGCAGTTCCAGGCTGGGGCGGCGCTGTCCCGATTCCAGCCGGGAAAGGGTGCTCTTGGAGATGCCGGTCACCTCGGAGAGCGCGACCAAGGTGAGGCCGCGCTGGCCACGCAGCCGTCTGAGCCGGGGCGCGACCTCGTCGAGGACCGCTTGGTGGGGCGGCGGTTCGGTCATGCGGGCATTCCACCCCGCTTTCCCGGAATCGGCAACAGGAATTGCCGTCGCCGGCCGGCAGCGGCACGCTCCTCGGCATGAGCCCACACAACGATTCCGGACACGGACACCACCACACCGACGTCGACTGGGACGTCCTGGCCACTCAGCTGGAGAGCAGCGGTGAACTGCAGCTCCCGGTCCTGCGCCGGACGGCGGCCCGCCTGGGGGAGCTGCTCGCCCCGGAGCGCGAGGTCCGGCGCATCCTCGACATCGGCAGCGGGCCGGGCGTGATGACCTGCGTGTTCGCCGAGGCCTTCGCGGACGCCGAGGTGGTCGCCGTGGACGGCACGCCCGGACTGCTGGACCGGGCCCTGGCTCGCGCCGAGCGGCTCGGCCTCGGCGGCAGGGTGGCCGTCCGGCACGCGAAGCTGCCCGAGGGCCTGGACGGCGGTGACGAACACGGGGAAGACGGGGGAGACGGCCTCGGCACGGCGGATCTGGTCTGGAGCAGCAAGGCCGTGCATCACCTCGGCGATCAGCAGGGCGCGTTGAACGCGCTCGCCGGTGTGCTGCGGCCCGGTGGGCTGCTCGCCGTGGCGGAGGGCGGCCTGCCGATGCGCTTCCTCCCGCGCGACATCGGCATCGGCAGGCCGGGCCTCCAGACCCGGCTCGACACCGCCCATGAGCAGTGGTTCGAGATCATGCGAGCCGAGCTGCCCGGCAGCACCACCGTGGTCGAGGACTGGCCCGCGATGCTCAGCCGCGCCGGGCTCACCGGCGTCGGCAGCTTCGCTTCCCTCCTCGACCTGCCCGCGCCTCTGGGCGGGACGGCGCGCGCCTTCCTGCACGCCCATCTGACCCGGCTGCGGGAGGCGGTGAGCGAGTCCATGGACATGGAGGACCGCAGGACACTCGACGTGCTGCTCGATCCCGGGGCACCCGAGGGCATCCTGCGGCGGCCCGACGCCTTCCTTCTCTCCGCCACCACGGTCTTCACGGGCGTGCGCCCGGCACGGTGACCGTGCCGCACAAGGGGATCGGCGTGCGCGAGCCGTAACCGGCCCGCGCTCGCAGAGGGCAGGGCACGTCCGGTTGCCCTGCCCCGTCCTGCCCTGCCCCGTCCTGTCCTGCCTTGCCCTGCCCTGCCCTGCCCGCCGTCACCTGACGGCCGGGCTTCCGGAGTCACCGAGAGCGGAGTTCATGTTGAAGTCAATCAGCGCAGGACGGAATGAGGCTGCGGCCGAAGCGGCCGAAAGTGTGGGGCGGACACCTTCGGTCCGGTGGGCGCTCGCCGGTCTGTCGCTGTCCATGCTGCTGTCCTCGCTCGGCACCAGCATCGCCAACGTCGGCTTGCCGACGCTGGCACAGGCGTTCACCGCCTCTTTCCAGGAAGTCCAGTGGATCGTCCTGGCTTATCTCCTCGCCATCACCACCCTGATCGTCAGCGTCGGACGGCTCGGTGACGTCATCGGCCGCCGACGGCTGCTCCTGGCCGGAGTCCTCCTGTTCACGGTGGCCTCGGTCCTGTGCGGCGTCGCGCCCACGCTCTGGCTGCTGATTGCCGCCCGGGGGGCGCAGGGCCTCGGAGCGGCCGTCATGATGGCCCTCACCATGGCCTTCGTCGGGGAGACGGTTCCGAAGGCGAGGACCGGTAGGGCCATGGGACTGCTCGGAACGATGTCCGCGATCGGCACCGCTCTCGGTCCGTCGCTGGGCGGCGCTCTGATCTCCGGACCCGGTTGGCGGGCCATCTTCCTCGTCAACGCACCGCTGGGTATCCTGACTCTTCTTCTCGCGTACCGCTATCTGCCCGTCGACCGGCGGGAGCCGAAGACCGACCGGGCCGGCTTCGACCATGTGGGCACACTGCTGCTCGCTCTGACACTCGCGGCCTACGCACTGGCCATGACCATCGGGCGCGGCAGTTTCGGTTCGCTCAACACGGCTCTGCTGTTGGCTGCGGCCTTCGGAGTCGGCCTCTTCCTGCGCGCCGAGGCGAGAGCAGCCGCACCCTTGGTCCGATTGGCCATGTTCCGCGATCCAGCGCTGAGTGCGAGCCTCGCCATGAGCACGCTCGTCTCGACGGTGATGATGGCGACGCTGGTGGTCGGGCCGTTCTATCTCTCCCGTACGCTCGGGCTCGACGATGCTCTTGTCGGACTCGCTCTGTCGGCCGGTCCGCTTGTCGCTGCGCTGACCGGTGTGCCGGCCGGTCGCATTGCGGACCGTTTCGGCGCACCACGCATGACCATCGTCGGGCTCGTCGGAATGGCGGCCGGTTCCTTGATTCTGTCCATGACGCCGGCGACGCTCGGCATCTCCGGCTACATCGCCCCCATCGTGGTCATCACCGCCGGCTATGCGGTGTTCCAGACGGCCAACAACACCGCCGTCATGACAGATGTCCGCCCGGATCAGCGAGGCGTCACTTCGGGCATGCTCAACCTGTCGCGCAATCTCGGGCTTATCACCGGTACCTCCGTCATGGGCGCTGTGTTCGCGCTCGCATCGGCGACGAGCGACGTCGCAACGGCGCGTTCCGAGGCCGTTGCCACCGGCATGCGGGGCACGTTCGCAGTCGCGGCGATCCTGATCGTCGTCGCGCTCGCCATTGCGGTGGGAAGCCGGGCTCTCTCGCGACGCGCTTCGAGTGAATGACTGCGGATGCGGAGCGGGTCCTGCAAGTGTGCTTCTGATCCGAGCCCGGCGACTGCGCCGGGCTGCCGCCGGGGCGCGGAGGCGACCCGACGCGAAAGGCCACCTGGCACCACGCCCGTCTGCCCGGTAGTGGTTCACTGGGCGCGGAGAACGGATTCACCACCACCCTCTCGGGAGGCTGTCGTGAGGCACGTCGAGTTACCGGCCGGTGTCATCGAATACGACACGACCGGATCGGGGCCACCGGTCGTCCTGCTCCACGGCCTGCTGATGGACCACACACTGTGGGACCGTGTGCTGCCGCTCCTCCCCCAAGGGTTCACGTATCTGCGCCCCGTCCTGCCGCTCGGAGCCCATCGCCGGCCGATGAAGCCGGGCGCCGACCTCACCCTGCGCGGACAGGTCCGCCTGGTGGCCGACTTCCTCGACGCACTCGGCCTCGACGCCGTCACCCTGGTGCACACCGACTGGGGCGGAGGGCTGTTCCTCACCGCCCACGGCCTGGACCAGCGCGTCGCCCGGCAGGTGATCCTCCCGTGCGAGGCGTTCGACAACTTCCCGCCCGGGCTACCCGGCAAGATGGTGACCCTTGCCGTCCGCCTGCCGGGGGGACTCCAGCTCGCCGCCCGCCAGCTGCGCATCGGCCGGCTCCGCCGGCTGCCCATGCTCTTCGGGCAGATGGCCCGGCGGCCGGTGCCGGACGATCTCGCCCGTCGCTGGACCGAACCCCTCCTGCACGACCCCGCCGTGCGGCGTGATCTGCGGGCGTACTGCCGTGGGCAGTTCGACAAGAAGGAACTCATCCGCGACACCGAGGCGCTGCGCCGGTTCACCGGGGACACGCTCGTCCTGTGGTCGCCCGACAACCGCGTGATGCCGCCCGAGCACGGCCGCCGGCTCGCCGAGCTGATGCCCGCAGGACGATACGCCGAGGTGCCCGGCGCATACGTGCTGTCGATGCTGGACGAACCAGGGACCGTGGCGCGCGAGATCGGCCGCTTCCTCACCTCGCCCTCCGCCCGGTAGACGCAGGCCGTTTCTTCCGCCGGGCGCTGCTGACGCCTCGGCCCCGGGCCGCCTTACCGGGTGGTGCGCCTCGACGCGCTTCCGACCGTCCACTAGCGCCGCCCGCAATAGCCGCGCGCAATCCGCGCGTAATTGCCGCCCGTAATCGCGTACGTGCAAGGTGTCATCGCCTGTTCCATAAGCCTCCCTTGGTGCCACCTCAAAGGATTCGCCAGGAAGGTGATCAAGGGTGATAGCGCCACCACGCTGTGCAATTGCACACAAGTGGAGCCTTTCGCTCCGTGATAACGATCTCATTAAGGCAACGCCCTTGACATGGCAGGACATTGGAATAGACCTTCAGTAGTGATGCCTGCAATCGGCCTGATATGAGGGCGACTTGGCCCACACCCCATGCCGATCCCGCACGCTCCCTTGAATCATGCACCCAAATTCTCCGCACCAAACAACCCTGTCTGACGGCCCGTTTGTTCTGGCACACTTCCCGCCACCCACAACTCCCCCACGGAAATGAGGTGTGGCTTTGTCCGGTCGCAGAAGACAGGTTCAGCAACGAAGACGAAAACGCGGCATGCTCATCGCGGCGGTCGCCGTCACAGCCGGAGCGCTCGCCGGCACGGCAGCGCTCGGCGGCGTCTTCGACCACGAGTCCTCCAGGCCTCAGGTCGCCACCGCGCAGGCGGCGGCCGACGGCCCGGCGCCGGCCCCCGCGCACGACAGGGCACCCGAGCCGGTGACCCGAATACCCGACGACGACCGCGCACGCGGCTTGGTCTACAAAGGACTGAGCCCCGCGCCCAAGGACGACCGCTGTGCAGGCGTCCTGCGGACCGCCGACGGTCGTTGCACGCACGGCCCCGACAAGCCGCCCAAGGGCGTGGACATCACCAAGGACACGCCGCCCGCCGCGAAGACACAGGACACGGCCGGGACACCGAGCAGCCCCGGCGCCGGGAAGCCGTCCCAGGGGCAGCCGTCCGCCGGCACCACGGCCTCCGTCGACGCCCGCCAGGCAGGCACCGCCGCGGCCAGGACACCGCCCGCCGCCCCCACGCCGGGCCCCGCGGGCGGGAAGGCGGCGCCGGCCGGTCAGGCGGTGCAGTGCGACGGTGACGGCGCCACCGGCAACCGCGTACAGGTCGTGTACGTGCACGGCCCCGGCAACGACCGGTACGCCGAGTACCTGGCCTCGTTCCGCAAGTGGGCCGCCGACGCCGACACCATCTACTTCGCCAGCGCGCAGGAGACCGGCGGCGTACGGCACATCCGGTTCGTGACCGGTGCCGACTGCACGCCGTCCGTGCTGAGCGTGGAGGTGCCGGACTCGGCACTGGCCGAGTTCAGTGCGACGAACTCGGCGCTCGCGGCGAAGGGCTTCGACCGGCGCGACCGCAAGTACATGATCTTCGCGGACGCCAAGGTCTACTGCGGCATCGGAACCTTCAACGGTGACGAGCGCCCCGGCCCCAGCAACCTCAGCAACTTCGGCCCCTCCTACGGCCGTACGGACGCCGGGTGCTGGGGCGGATCCACCGCCGCGCACGAGCTCGGGCACAACCTCGGAGCGGTGAACAACAGTGCTCCGAACAGCAGCCGCGCCGCGCACTGCACCGACGAGTGGGACGTCATGTGCTACTCGGACGCGCCGTACTACCCCACCATGCGCAACGTCTGCACCGAACGCGGCCACGACGAGCGGCTGGACTGCAAGCACGACGACTACTACAACACCAGTCCACAGCCGGGCAGTTACCTGGCGACCCACTGGAACGTCGCGAACAACCAGTTCCTGATGAGCGGCAACGGCACCCGGCCGGACCCCGGTCCGAGCCCCACCCCGACCCCCACCCCGACCCCGAAGCCGACCGGCAGCACCGGGCCGTCGTCGGGTCCCGTCCCTGTCGTCGGACAGCTGACGTCCGACTCGGCCGTGCTCAGCTGGCCGGCGGCCAGCTCCGCGGCCTGGTACCAGCTGCTTCTCAACGGCAGCCATCTGGCATGGGTCCAACCGAATTCGGCGCGGATCCACAACCTGCGGCCCGACACCGACTACACCGTCACCGTCGCGGTCCGCGACCAGGCCGGACGGGACTCCAAGCCGGGCCGGGCAGTGTCGTTCCACACTCCGCCCGTCGGCAGCACCACCACCAAGCCCGGTGCGCGGTACACGCTGACCAACGGGCACACCGGACTGGCGGCCGAGATCTGGGGCGGCAAGACCGCGGACGGCACCGTCCTGGTCGGCAACCAGCCCAACAGCCTCACGCTTCAGCAGTGGTACCTGGACGATGCGGGCGGCGGCAGCGTGCGGCTGCGCTCGGCCGCGTCCGGCAAGTGCCTGCAGATCGGCGGGGACCCGAGCCCCGGTCAGTGGGTCGCCCAGCAGCCCTGCTCCGGCAGCGCCGCCCAGCAGTGGCAGCTGGCCAGATCGGGCGACGCCCTGCGCCTCACGGCACGGAGCAGCTCCCTCGTCCTGGGCGTCGGCAAACGGCCGTACTACGGGGCCTGGCTGCTCGAACTCCAGAACCCTGAGAGCACCGGCAGCTCCGGCTACCAGGCCTGGACCCTGCAGAAGGCCTCCTGAACCACCCCGGTGGCCGGGGCCGTCCCACGCGGACCCCGGCCACCCTCCCCACTCACACCGGAGCCACCCCCTCATGCCCGATCGCCGCTTCACGGCAGCGGCCGCCACTCTCGCGGGGCTGCTCGTCCTGGGGCCCGTGGCCACGGCACACGCCCACGGCGACACCATCCATCTGACCGTCACGGGCGTGTCCGCGGGCCACCCCACCACCAGGGCGACCTGGGAGGACGACGGCCACCCCGTGAACGAGAAAGTCGCAGGCACCCTCACCGCCACCTCGGCCGACGGCACCACGCTCGGCCCCTGGCGGTTCGTACCGGTACCCGGCGAGCCCGGAACCTTCACCACCGCCGAGGCGCTGCCCGCCGGCCGCTGGACCATCACGGCCCAGACGGCATTCCCGGCGCTCGGCCGCACCGAGTACCGGGCCGAGGTGACCGCGGCGTCCCCGGCGGGCCCCACGGGTGCGCCGGCCGGACCGCCCGCCCCCTCGCGTGCGTCCTCCGCCGTGCCTTCGGCGACGGCCACAGCGACGGCCACGGCCGCCGAAGGCGAATCCGAATCCGAATCCGACGGCGGATCGGTGCCCGGCGCGGTGACTCTCGGCGTCACCGCCCTGGCGATCGCCGCCGTCGGCGTACCCCTCGCGTTCCGGCTGCGGCGCCGCCGCGCCCGCCGCAACGCCTGACCACCTGACCGACAAAGGAACCCCCCATGCGCAGATTCCGTTTGCCGGCCCGTATACCGGGCCGCAGAAAGACTCTCCTGTCCACGGCCATGGCCGCCGTCCTGTCCGGCGGACTCCTCCTGGGCTCCGCCCCTCAGGCCCAGGCTGCCGTGACCGGCACGGTCGTCGGCGGGCAGGGCAACTTCAGTACCGTCAATCAGCGTTCCCTGCCGTCCCTGTCCTCCAACATCACGGGAAGCTCCCCGGTCGGGGACCACATCCCGATGGTCTGCCGTACGACCGGCGACGTCGTCGAGAACAACTCCCGGTGGATCTGGTCCGGCGCGTTCTACGTCGCCGACGCGTTCATCCGGGAGGACACCGCAGGACTGCCGGCGTGCGGCTCCACGCGGCCCTCCGGGTGGACGGCCCTGAACATCGGCATGCAGAAGCAGGTCCGCGACCAGTGGTGCTGGGACGCCTCCGGCCTGACCATCGCCAACTACTGGGGCTACACCGGCTACAACCAGTACGACTTCTGCCGCCTGGCCGCCCAGGGCAGCCAGCTGGACTGCAACAACCGGCCCGCGACCCTGGGCGACATGGCCAACGCCCTCTCCCACATGGGTTTCCGCAACAGCGGCAGCGACCTGTACCGCAACGCCTCCTTCAGCGAGACTCAGACCGAGATCGCGAACGGACGGCCGTTCGCCGTCCGCATCGGCTGGACCTCCGGCGGCGGCCACATGAACGTCATCTACGGCTACGACAGCACCAGCAACATGGTCGCGGTCGGCGACCCCTGGCCCAGCACGCAGACCTACACCTGGTGGAACTACTCCGCCTACGCCGGAAACAACTCCTTCCGGTGGACCCACACGCGCATCGGCATCCACGGCTAGAGGAGACGACCCACCATGCACCGTACGACCAGACGCGCCGCCACCCTGTTCGCGGCAGCCGCCGTCGTCACCCTCTGCGGAACCGTTCCCGCGCAGGCCGCCGACACCCCCACCGCCCCCGCCGCGTCCGACTATGCCGCCGCTCAGCAGGTGCTGCGCTCCGGCCAGGTCCACGACACCGTCTCCCGCTTCCTGACGGCCGCCGAGCACCGGGCCCCGGCCGGCGGCGCGGACGGCGGCACGGCCGGCGCCCCGCGCGGCCTCGCGCAGGCACCCGCCGCCGCGCCGGGCTTCGACCTCAAGAAGCCGGTCCCGCTCTACGAGCTCGCGCCCGGGTTCGTCACCGGCAAGACCAAGCCCACCGCCGGGTCGGCCCTGCGGCTGTCCTACCTCGCCTCCCGCGTCTCGGCCGCCAACGGCCACCAGGCCGCCGTTCTGCTCGCCCCGGGTAAGGGTGACGGCGGCCAGGCCTGGCAGCTGGCCGGCATCCGCGACGGCGACGCGGACGTCAGCGCCGCCGAGCGCGGCACGGACCAGGCGCAGACCTTCATGGAACCGCAGATCCACGCCTGGTACCGGCTGACCGGCAGCGGCTCCGTCGAACCGCTCAACAAGGAGGCGGGCACGGCCCTCCAGGGCAAGCCGCGCGTCACCCTCGCCGCGTACCAGCAGCTCGTGACCAAGCGCTACGGCGACAAGCTCCCCGGCTCGGCCTACGACCGCAAGGGCCTCGCCGGCGGCTACGCCCTCGCCGAGGACCAGGCCGCGACCGCCCCTTCCCGCCCCTGGCTCCCCGCCGCCTCCGGCGCTGCCGCCCTGACGGCATCGGGCGCGGCGGCCCTCCACCTGCGCCGTCGGCGCCGCTCAGCCTGATTCCCCCGCCCGGCGGCCCGGTTCCCCTCAGCGGGGACCGGACCGCCGGGCCTTCCCCGGGTCATCGCCCCCGCCACTGCCCGGGGACCGGTGGCGCACCTCGGACGGGGCGTTGCCTCTCACCCGAACAGCGCCGGGAAGTCGCCGCGTCTCGGTGGCCGGCATACCTGCCGTCCGCCTGGACGGCGGTCGGCCTGCACGCGGTCGGCGCCTCCTGGCTGCGGGGCACCACCCTGTCCCCACCGGCCCCGACGCCGTCTCACTGCGGGCGGTGCCGGAGAACCACTGAACCGGGCGACCGTGGCGCGAAGCCGGTGGCCGAAGACGCGGCACCAGGCACGATCGGGCGCCCGCCCGGCCGCAGGACAGCGGGGCCACGGCCCCGCCTCGACGGCACCCGGGCCAGGTGCTGGACCTGGGCCTGGCGCTGCCGGCCTGCTCGGACGCGTTCGGTGTCCCGCAGGGGCGGAGTCCTGCGGGGAGCGGGGGCCCTGCTGCGGAGATGGTGATCGCGCTCGTCGGGCCTCTCCTCCACGTCAGGGCATGACTACCGCCTGTCCGGTCACGCGGACCCGCGCGTCGGCCGGGTCCACGTCGATGAGCAGGTCACTGGGACGGCCCATGTCCTCGCCCTGCCTGATGCTGATCGCCGCCCGGCGGACCTGGCCGATCGTCCGCAGGTAGCCGCCCAGGGCAGCGGCCGCCGCCCCCGTGGCCGGGTCTTCCACGACGCCGCCCACCGGGAAGGGGTCGCGTGCGTGGAAGAGCAGCTCGTTCTCCCGCCACACCAGTTGCACGGTGGTCCAGCCGTGCGACCGCATGACGTCGGCCAGGGCGTCGAAGTCGTAGGTGAGGTCGGCCAGCCGCGCGCGGGAGCCGGCAGCCACGACGAGGTGCTCATTCCCACCGAAGGCGACGTGGGGCGGCAGCGAGGGGTCCAGGTCCTCGCGTGCCCAGCCCAGGGCGGCGAGTGCCGCGTCCAGTTCGGCGTCCTCGGCCGGGCGGGAGCGTGTGGGCGCACTGGTAAGGGTGGCCCGGACCGCGCCCGCCCCGTCGACGGCTGTCGCCACCCGGATTTCCCCTACGGGCGTGTCGAACATCATCTCGCCGGGGCCGAGGCGCTCAGCGAGAGCCACCGCGGTTGCGACGGTGGCGTGACCACAGAACGCGACCTCCGCCAGAGGGCTGAAGAAACGCAGCCGGAAACGGCGCGACGCCTCGTCGCCGGCGGTGATAAAAGCAGTCTCGGAGTAGCCCACGCCGGCGGCGACGGCCAGCATCTCCGCCTCGTCGAGCGGGGCGGCGTCGAGGACGACACCCGCGGGGTTCCCGCCCGCCGGGTCGGAGGTGAAAGCCGCGTAGCGCAGGATCTCGACGGAAGTTCCGGTAACGGTCTCGGTGTTCATGGGTCTCAGTCTGCCCGCCCCCGGACATCTGGACAAGCGATGGATTCCGAGGATGTCCATCGGAGACATCGATGGCATGGCTATGCTCGGCCATGTGGACACCCGACTCCTGAGCACCTTCACCACAGTGGCCAGAACCGAGAGCTTCACCGCTGCCGCCACCGAGCTGCACCTCGCCCAGTCGACGGTCACCGCACAGATGCAGGCCCTGGAGAAGGAACTGGGCGCCCGGCTCTTCGACCGGCTTCCCCGTGGCGCGGCGATCACCGAGGCAGGCAGGCGCCTGCTCCAGGAGGCCGAGAAGGTGCTGGAAGCGGAGTCACGGTTGCGCGCGGCGGCCGCCGCCGAAGGACCGCCCGCCGGACGGGTCGTCGTCGGCGCGGGCGAGACGCTGTGCTCGGCGCGTCTGCCCGGCGTCATCGCCTCCCTGCGCCGGCGCCACCCAGGTCTCGAGGTCGACCTGTCCCCCGTAGGAACCGCCGAGGCAGTGGACGGCCTGCGCACGGGCCGGCTCGACATCGCGCTGCTGCTCGAGGAGGAAGTCGGCCTCCGCGACATCGACGCCGAACACCTCGGGTACGAACCACTGGTGCTCGTCTGCGCCCCCGACCATCCCTTCGCCCACCGGACACGGCCGGTCACGTGGGAGGAACTCGCGCAGGAGGCGTTCTTCCTCCACGAGCAGGGCTGCTCCTACAGCGACCGGCTCGCCCACCGCCTCCTCTCGTTCCCGGGCACGCGACCACGGCTGACCCGCTTCGGCAGCATCGAGGCCGCCCGGTCCTGCGTCGCGGCCGGGCTCGGCCTCACCCTGCTGCCGCGCGTCACCGTCGAGGACGCCCTGCGCGAGGGCCGCCTGGCCGTCGTGACAGGGCCGCCGATCCCCGACGTGCCCGTACAGCTGGCACGCCACCGCAGGCGCTGGGCCTCTCCCGCCGCCCGGGCGGTCATGATCGAGCTCATACGGCACTTCCCGAACCACACGCCCCAGCCGACAGGGCACAGGACCGGGAAGAAGGCCCGGTAACCCGGGGATGTACGCCGCGCATGCGGGCGGGCCGCCACACCACGCGTGCCACCACGCGTCGAGTACGGCCTCGCCTCACCCCGTCGGACACGAAGCCGGACTGCTGACCGTGACCATCGGCGAACGGGCGCTCTCTCACGTCGGTCACATCCTGGCCGCACGGGAGGACTTCGACGCACGCGCGAGCGCCGAGCCGAAACCGGTCACCTGAGCACATCCGCTCCCCGGTCACGGGCAGGAGAACGCCTCGGCAACCCCGGCTCGCACACCGGAAGTCACGGGCCGGTCGACGCGGACGGGAACAGGCTGTCGTGGAACGGTCCGCGGAAGACGCGCGCCGGATCGTGGCGTTCGAGGACGGCGACCGCCTCGTCCCAGCCGGGGCCCGTCCCGCGCCCGGCCCGGAAGGCCCGGGGCCACGCACCGGTGAGGACGGATCCCTCCGTCCAGGCCCCGCCGGCTCCGTATGCCCAGCCCTTGGACCATTCGGGGCGGACCGCGGCCCAACCGGTGAAGTGGCTCAGCATCCACTGCTCCAGGTCGTGGTGGAACGAGTCCGCTCCCGGCGTTCCCGGAAAGGCCGTGGTGTTCAGCCAGACGACGGTGTCCCATTCCGGGTGGTCGCTCCGGGGGCAGGCGGCGGACAGGAGCGGGCCGTCCGGGGCCGCGGTGTCCGTGGCGGTGATCCGCACATCGAAGGGCCCGTTGAGCGGATACTCACCCCGCGCCCGGTGCGTCGCGAGCCCCTGACGGAGCCGCGACCAGAAGTCGTGCAGCACGCGCTGCGCGTCACCCCGCGCACACAGCACCGCCCATCCCGCGAACGCCGGCCGCACGGTGGTGGCCCTCAGGTAGAGCAAGGTGTTCTTCGACCAGCCCCACAGGTCCCAGCTGGCCGTCGCGGTCAGGCCCAGCCGGATCCACTGCTCCAGGGCGCCGGTGAAGAGCGGGGTCACCGCCGCGGCCCCGCCCGTGACCTCCCGGGCGAGGCGCGAGGCCTCCTCGGGGAACGTGTCGTAGAAGGGGTAGGGGTACGGCGAGTGGATCTCACGGGAGGCGGGGGGCCTCTCCGGCTCTTCGGTCCACACCTTCAGCCACGGCCGCTCGGTGTAGGGGAGCCACAGCGCCTCGACCCGCCCGGCCCGTCGCAGCCAGTGGTCCAGGGTGCGCGGCCCGCTGCCCGGCGGGCCGAAGAGTTCGTCCACGGGCACATCGAAGGAACTGCGGCAGCGCAGGCGTACGTTCGGCCGCACCCGGAGGGTGGCCTCGGTGACGAAGGCCCGTCCGAGGTGGACGAGGAACGCCGCGGTGTCCGGCTCCGAACGGTGGAAGGCCCGCAGGACGTGGCGCCCGGCTGCCGGGTCCCAGACGACGGCCGTGAGCGACTCCACCGCATCGCTCAGCGTCGAGGAATCCGCTCGCCCGGCGGGGCCGCGGCCGGCGCCGGGCGAGGGGACGCCCGTACCGTGCCCGCCCATGGCCAGCACCCCGCCGACCGTCACCTCCCCGATGGCGGGAACACAGGTCAGACCAAGCCCGGCGGCCTCCAGGGCCGACTGGATCGCGAGCAGGGTGGCGCCGGCCTGCGCCGTAACCGTCGTCGGCGGACCGGGGTGCACTTCGACGGCGGTCAGACCCTCCGTGGTGTCGACCAGGACGAGCCGCCCGGTGTCTTCGCGCGCACGGGCGAGGAACGGCGAAAAGGTATGACACATACCCTTCGCGCGCAGCCGCCACCCGTGGGCGCGCGCCCAGTCGGCCAGCGCGAGAACTTCACAGGGCGCGGCGGGAACGGCGGTCCACACCGCGTCGAAAGCGACCTCGCCCGACCAGTTGCGGAAGGCTTGGCGCACGAGCCGGATCCCTGGCGGGAACGACGGCGGCAGCCCGGAACTCGCCGCGCGTGCTTCCACCCGGAAGGCCGGCGACCAGCCGAACGCCGCCACGGCGCCGGCCGCCGCGCCCCTCGCGAGCACCCGGCGCCGTGCCGGCCACCTCCGGCCGGTCTCGCCGCCGTCCCTGCCGTCGATCTCGTCACCCAAGGCAAGCCGCCCCTCCGCCAAGACGTGCCCCACACCCGCCTGTCCGGCCGTGAGGCAACGCTGTCACCTTCCCAACGAGCAGTCAGGGCCCGGATCACGGTGTGACAACGCGCACGGCCGCTCCGCTCGCGCCCCGCTTCGCGCCGTTGCAACCTGTGAACCGGCGGGCCGTGCGCGAGACCCTGGATCGTGAGCATCCGCAGCAGAGTGTTTCCCTACGGGCTGGACGGGCCACCGCAGTTGGCCGCCCTCGCCACGGGAGCCGGCCTGGCCACCGTGGTGACACTGCGGGCCTCGGCCGACGGCGCGCCACGGCTCTTCGTCCGCGGCATGGTCGTCGCCACGACCGTGCTGGCCGGCTGCTCGGTGTCCTACCTGCACGCCACGCTGCGGGGGAAGTTCACCGTCTGGCGGGAGCTCGTCGACGGCCTCGCGCTGGACGGCGGCGAGGATGTTCTCGATCTCGGGTGCGGCAGCGGCGCCGTGCTTCTGGCGCTCGGCCGGCGACTGACGACGGGGCGCGCGGTGGGGGTCGACCTTTGGCACCGCCGGGACCAGTGGCGCAGCGACCCGCGCGTCCTCTCGGAGAACGCAGCCGCCGCCGGGGTGGCGGAGCGGGTACGGCTCTGCACGGCGGACATCACGGCGCTGCCCCTCGCCGACGCCTGCTTCGACATCGTCGTGACCAGCATGGCCGTGCATAACGTCCGCCCGCCGGCCCGGCGCCGTGCCGCGCTGGCGGAGGCGGTGCGCGTCCTGCGCCCGGGCGGGCGCCTGATCATGGTCGACGTCTGGGTGGGGGGCCGCACGAGAGTACTGGCCGGGCTCGGGATGCGGGGCATCGAGCGGCGCGGCCTCGGCCCGCGCATGTGGTGGTGCGGTCCGCTGGTCCCGACGACTCTCATCACCGCTGTAAAGGGCTAGGCCGCGCCTCCGTACCGGGCCAGCAGCCGTGCCCTCGCGGGAGGGTGGATGTTCGCGAGCGTCACGTCGCCGCCGTAGTGGGCGACCACCTTCGGATCCATCACCCGTCGCCACAGCGGGGGGATCCACGCGAGCACGATCATCGTCACGAAGCCGGCGGGGAGTTGAGGCGCCTGGTCCACGTGCCGGAGCGTGGGGTAGGGGCGCAGCGGGTGGACGTGGTGGTCGGAGTGGCGCTGCGACTGGAACAGCATCACGCCGCTGACGATCGCGTCGCTGTTCCAGCTGTGCCGGTGTGCGGGGCGCTCGTAACGGCCGTCGGGGCGGCGCCGCCGCAGCAGGCCGTAGTGCTCGAGGTAGGCGGCCGCTTCCAGCACGCAGATCCCGAAGGCCGCCTGGAGGGCCAGGTACGGCAGGATTCCGGCCCCGAAGGCGACGGCCGACGCCGCGTAGAGCACGACGGTCACGACCCAGCTGTTGAGCACGTCATTGTGCACGCTCCACGAGGTGTGTCCGCGGCGGGCCAGCCGCCGGGTCTCGGAGCGCCACGCGTCGGCCGGCCGGCCCGCGACCACGCGGAGGAGGAAGCGCCAGTACCCCTCCCCCAGCCGTGCGCTCGACGGGTCCTGCGGGGTGGCGACGCGCAAGTGGTGTCCGCGGTTGTGCGCGACGTAGAAGTGGCCGTAGGCGACCTGGGCGAGGGCGATTTTGCACAGCCGGCGCTCGGCGCTGTCGCTGGTGTGCCCCAGTTCGTGTCCCACGTTCAGCGCCAGCGCGCCCACCCAGCCGACGGCCAGGGCCAGCCCGACGCGGTCGATGTGGGACAGCCCGGAGTCGGCCCATTGGCGGCAGCACCAGATCAGGGAGAGGTACTGCAGAGGCAGGAACAGATAGGTGCACCAGCGGTAGTAGGCGCTCCCCCGAATGGAATGCCCTGCCGGTTCGGGCGGGTTGGAGGGGTCGGATCCGACGACCCAGTCGGCGGCGGGGACCAGAGTCACGGTACCGAGGATGGGCAGCCACCAGCCGAGCGGGCCGACGAGGGGGTGCAGATGCGAGAGGGTGAAGAGGGGCAGGCACGGGCTGAGCGCGGCGACCGGCCAGAGAAAGCGTTTGGGATCCACCCACCGGACCGGCCGCGACAGGGCGACGGGCGTGGCGTTCATGGGCGCTCCTTCGGCGAAGCAATGCCCGGATTTACGAGATATGACCCTACGTCACTGATGGTATGCGCCTTCGGCTGTCCGGTCAGCGGCCGGCCGGTGCGGTGGTGGCGCATTCGAGCCGGCCCCGGAGGCGAACGAGGAAGCAGGCGCTTCCCACCGGCGTGCCCCGCCTTCCGCACCACCCGCTCCCGGCCGCGACACCCCTCCCTGGCCGTGTCGGACCACTCCCTCAGGGCCGCCCGGTTCAATGGAGAGCGCCGCTCACGGGCCGCAGCTCGGCCGGGTTACGCTCCGTCCCACTGAGGCGCCGCCACGCCCGCCGACCGCCCGACCGCGCCGAGACCCTTACGTACCCCCACACCGCCGGGTCAGCGACCTGACCGTCCAACAACCCCAGGAGCCCGCATGAAAATGCTGACCAACGTTGCGGAAAGTGATGTTTTCGCAGGTCAGGGACTCGACTAGGGGTGTCAGGTCAGCAAAGGGTCAGCAAGGGACCATGGCAATGACCAGACGGAGCTGTAGTGCCGACAGTTACGGCCTGCGCCGGAACTACGGAGGGCGTAACGCGGCCACTGAGCTCATTGGCCAGGTGGACCAGGACGATGACCGCCTGATCGTAGATGTCAGCTTGCGCCAGGAGCCGCCGTCTCGCCCGGCGCGCGCTTCTGCGAGCCGGGCCGACCAGGACCGGTGGGCTATCGCCGCGTGAACCGGCCCGACGGCGACGCTGCAATCCAGCCCCGTTCGGCCAGCCGCCTCGCCTGGAGCGCGCCCCTCGACCTTCGCGGGCATCAGCTCCAGCCGAAGCCCGGCGGCAAGCTGCTTCGCCGGGATCCCCTCGCCGTTACCAGCGCCGAATTCCACCAGACCGACGAGACACGAACCGCCAGGTCCGAGTCGGAGGTCACCGACAGCGTGGCTTCCGTCATCCAGTTGGGGAAGCGAGACGTGCACCGCCGAAATTTACGTCGGTGTCGTGCTGGGGCGGGCTGGGCGTCCAGCCTCCCGGCAGGAGGTGTGCGACGTCCGGGGAGGGAAGTGGGTGCCCGGTCGGCAGGTGGAGGTCGGCGGTGGCGTAGCCGGTGGTGAGCGTGGTTCGGCCGGTCATCATGGCGAGTGCTCCAGTTGGTCCAGGAGCTCGGCCAGAGGCTGCACCGTGGGGCGGTAGCGTTCACCGCTGGTGAGGTCGGTGAGCCAGTCGGTACAGGACAGCACCTCCCGTACGAGTTCCTCGGCTTGGTCCGGGTCCGCGTCAGTGGTGATGTCGAGGAAGGCCGGTTCAGGGTAGGGGGAGCCGATGCGCCAGACGGCGGCGACGCGGGACGGGCCGAAGTGCTCGCTCAGTTCGACGGCGGCCTGGTCCACTAGCCAGCCGCCGACCTTGCCCACGTGGTACGCGGGATTCTTGCCGAACAGTGCCTCGTTGCCCGCGGCGTGTGCGGAGGTGATCAGGCCGGAGCGGGCGTTGCCTCGACCGACGAGTCCGTCTTCGCCGTAGTCGACGGCGGAGCCGGTGACGGTGAAGTACTGGCCCGACAGCGGCGCAGTCGCACTCCCCCGGGTGTTGGCGTGGATCCGCACCGGTCCGGGCAGCCGCTCGGCGAGCAGGACCTGCAGCTCGGTCGTCGCCGCGGCCAGTAGCTCGTGGAACTCAGGCGCGCTGTGCACGGTGCCGGCGAGGGCCAGGACGCACACCGTCAGATCCCACTCGTGTCCGATGCGCGCGGCGAGGGCCTTGATGTCGCTGCCGGCCCACGGCTGGGAGCACAGGTAGGACTCGGCCACCAGCGCGGCGGTCTCAGTGCGGGTGTGCGGGGCGGTGCCGACAAGAAGTGCGGTGTCGTTGGAACAGGCGCTGCCGCGTTCGGGAAGGTCGGCAAGGCCGCGGGGAGTGAACCAGTGCGCGAACTTCGAGGAGTCGGTGGTCTCGTGGCGGATGTTGATGAGGGCGCGGTCGTAGCCGGGCAGTGCTGCCTGGAGCTGTTCGTGCGCGGCCTGGGCGAGGATGTCGCGCAGGGGGAGGGGTTGGCCGGCCGCCGAGCGGTCGCAGCCGTCCGGTGAAGCTGAGGGCAGCCGCCTCCTGGGAACGCAGATGGCGGCGGGAAGCCGCCCTGACAACGACGGGACGGGTCGGCACTGTCAGACGGCCCGGGTCCGGCAAGCAGCGAGGAGAAGGTGTACGAGAGGAACCGCTGCCTGACGCCCCGTAAGTGTCCCGCTCGGCTCAAATCTGATGGATACGGGCCGGGTTGCAGCGCGTGAGCCGTCACTCGTCTGGGTGGCGTTCAACTCCGAAGCCGGTTTTGAGACCCGGTGGGGAGGTCATGCCGAAAGCCTGCGGCGTAGGCATGGCGAAGCTGTCGGGGTAGAGGCGGACACCTCCCTCCTTGATCGATTCCGTGGTGAACGTGGGAACCGCCTGCGGTCGCTCTTCCCGCCGGACAGCCAGTCCGGCGGCGGGCAGGTCCGTTGCCAACTGAGGGCCGTCGGGCGGGACGGAGGTCTCGTAGTAGTCCGAGCGCGCGAGAGGCGCGTACATGGCGAAGGAGACCAGCAAGTCAGCAGTGGACGTACTGGAAGGTCAGGAGGCTGTCGCCGGTGAATACCGACGAGCTTGACTCCGTTCTGTTCGGAGCGGAGCGCAGGGTACTGAAGGTCCAGACCAAGCTGCACTGTTGGGCCCGTGCTGATCCTCATCGCAGGTTCGATGATCTTTTCAACCTTGTCGCTGATCCCGCGTTCCTTCTTGTCGCGTGGGACCGGTTGCGGGGAAACAAGGGAGCACGCACGGCCGGAGTGGACGGGCGCACGGCCCGTTCCATCGAGGCCGGGCAGGGCGTCGCGGACTTTCTCGACGGGCTGCGGTCGCAGGTCAAGGACCGCAGTTTCTGCCCCTTGCCGGTGCGGGAGCGGATGATCCCGAAGGCGGGTGGCAAATTACGCCGCCTGGGGATCGCGACCATCGCCGACCGGGTGGTGCAGGCTTCCTTGAAGCTGGTGCTGGAGCCGATCTTCGAAGTGGATTTCCACCCGTGTTCCTACGGGTTCCGCCCGAACCGTCGCGCTCATGACGCCGTGGCCGAGGTGCGCTATTTCGCGTCCCGCTCTTACGAGTGGGTCGTTGAGGGCGACATCACGGCTTGCTTCGACGAGATCTCACATCCGGCCCCGATGGACCGGGTGCGGGACCGAGTCGGGGACAAGTGCGTCCTGGCACTGGTGAAGGCGTTCCTCAAGGCGGGCATCCTCGGCGAGGACCGCATGCTGCGAAAGAATCGCGCTGGAACTCCGCAGGGTTCGATCCTTTCACCGCTGCTGAGCAACGTGGCCCTGACGGTCCTGGACGAGCACATCGCCCGAGGACCAGGCGGGCCCGCCTCCAGCCAGACGGAGAGGGCCAAGCGCCGTCGTCACCGCCTGCCCAACTACCGGCTCGTCCGCTACGCGGACGACTGGTGCCTGATGGTCGCGGGCACGAAGGACGACGCCGAAGCCCTCCGGGAGGAGATCGCAGAGGTCCTGTCCGTGATTGGCCTGCGCCTATCGCCGGAGAAGACCCTGATCACCCACATCGACAAGGGCCTCGACTTTCTCGGCTGGCGCATCCAGCGCCACCGGAAACGAGGCAGCAACCGGCACTACGTCTATACCTATCCGTCCGGAAAGGCCGTCAAGGCCATCACCGGCAAGGTCAGGACGATGTGCCGGACGACAGACACGAGCCAGCCGCTCGATGCCCTGCTGCGTCAGCTCAACCCGGCGCTCAAGGGCTGGTGCGTCTACTTCCGGCCCGGCGTGTCCAGCGCGACCTTCGCCTACCTGAGCCACTACACGTGGCGCCAGGTCGGGAGCTGGTCGCGCCGCAAACATCGCCGGTCCACCTGGAAGGACCTCCGCCGCCGCTACTGCGACGTCGGATGGTGGCCGGCCTCGGACGAAAGGCCACTGTTCAACCCGGCCAAGGTGACCACCACGCGTTACCGCTACCGGGGAACAGTCATCCCGACCCCTTGGCCCGGCCTGGAATGAGGACAACACGCAGGTCCTGAACAGGGCTTGTGGAGCGCCCGGTGCTCGGAAACGGGCACGCCGGGTGCGGGAAGCGGTCCGGGGAAACGGACCGGCCGACGAGGCCGGAACCGCGCCCCGGGCCGACTTCACCACCCACCGAGCGGCCGCCATGCGCGACTTCATCGCCGCCCACGACTGGATCACGGCCTTCCACCTGCCACCCTACGCACCCGACCTCAACCCCGTCGAAGGCATCTGGTCACTGCTGCGGCGCAGCAGCCAGGCCAACACCGCCTTCACCGACCCCGACCACTTCCTCCACACCCTGCGACACGGCCTCCGCCGGATCCAGCACCGCAGCCACCTCATCGACGGCTGCCTCACCGCAACAGACCTCCGCCCCTGACGACACCACGGCTACAAAATCAGTAACGGCACCCCTGGTCCCTGGGCAACGGCCCTGACGGAGATCCCTGTGACGCTGAGCTGGAGGCGGAGCTGGGAGCCCGCTCATTGTGCGCACCCATGATGATCCCCTGGTGGCTTTTAGTAGTACGCCCATGAGCGCATGGCAGAATCGGTATCGCAGTATGATATCGAGGTCAACAGAGGCGACTTTTCGTAGGGGCATTTCAAGCGATGTTGTTCGATCCGGAAGTGAAGGAAGACGCCGACCGTGCCAGGTGGGAGGTGACGCCATATGTGAACGTGGGGCCGCTCTTTTTTGGAATGAGTCACGAGCAAGTTATTTCTGCGTTGCCTGTTGGCGACCCCACGGACAGCGGGTATCCGGCTCCTGGTGAGTTTGCCTCTTTCTATGATGCCGGAGTAACGGTTTACTATGGGACAGGGGGGAATTTGGCTGGTGTGGCGATCAGTCCTTTCCTGGGGCCGCATGTCTTTCTTGGAGACTTCCGGCTCACGCACCGTCTGCCGTCGGAGATTGTGGGCTGGATGGAGACCGGATCGCCTGGGTCGTTCCGCCTCAACCAGCGCTGCGAGCCGTACTTCGAAGAGATCGGCCTCCTAATTCGCGGTCAGCAGGGCGGGGATTTTCTTCGCAGTCGCCCAGTCTTCATCGGGACTGAGTGGGCCGATCGGTTCGGAGATCTTCAGGAAGGGCCAATTCCGGCGCGTGAGTGGGAAGAATACTAAGCGCGCATGACAAAATAAGATGACGCCCCTGGCTGGCGGTTCTCGCGCTGGGAACCGTTTGCCAGGGGCGTCTCGATTATTTCAACTAACTGCTAGGCTGTTAGGAGATGGGAATCTTTTGCCGTCAGGGTTACTCTACTGCCCGTCCGAAGATCGTCTTCGGCGTCAGGGCGCCCTGCTTATTTTTATACCAGACTTTCATGGTGGAGCCGACCGGCAGGATCTCTGCAACGGCGTCCGGGCAGCTTCCGAACCCGGTGCATATGTAGTCCTGATTGATGACTACGGTCGCGTCTTTTACCTTGTTCTGTCTCATCCAGGCGGCGAACTCGGGACGGGGCACCGAGTTCACGCCCAGGAAGAAGTAGAGCAGTCGGCCGGTGCCGGCGTCGCCGGCCGTGGGGTCGTGCCCTCCCACGGCCCCGACGCCGGTGAGGACCGCCGACGTACCACCCTCAGCGAGACCGGGGTCGCCGCAGTATCCACCGCGAAAACAACGAATCGCGCTGACCTGCGGAATCGTGGTGTGCCCTTCACTCGACAGGTCTGGCAGCGCGGGGCATCGTCGCTTCTTCGGCGAGGGCGCCCGGCTTGCGATGCCAGTCCGGAATGCTCCGTGGTCCCCGCCTCCTGCGGGGACCACGCTTCCGTAGCTTGACCCCGAGTTCTACGAGGTGCCGGTCGAGGTGGTCACTTGGCCTCCGGGCTCTCTTGCCAGGTGGCCCTCCCCCGGATTTGTACGTTGTCGTCCTGGCCCGGTGGCAGCTCCGCCACGACCTCACCCTCGAACTGCCCACCCGCCCGAAGATCGCCCACCTGGCACGTGATCTTCTCTGCGGTGCCCTCGCAGGGCCCGCTGTACGTCACGGGCACTGAGGGCGTGACCTTATGGGTCACCACGACATTGGAGGCCGAGGAGCCGCCGGTGTTGTGCGCCGTCCAGCTCCAGGTGATGTGGCCTTGCCCGTCCTCCGAGGGCGCGCTATACGTCAGCATGACCTCGCTGGCCATGGGGAGACCGGGGCCCTGCGCCGGCTGGGCGCCGGCCGGAGCGGGCAATACCATTCCGGTGCTGGACACCATCAAGACCATCAGCGCAGCGAGCATCGCCTTGCGCATGCGTTACCGCCTTCCATGACCTGCCGGCTCGGATCGCTGGCCCGGCGACGGTGTCGCCCGTGACACCGGCAGAAGCCGGCGCGGCCATCGTGGGGCCCGCCCATCACCAGGAGGACCGCGGCCTGGATCCGGCGCACGGTGTGCTGCATGGCGTACTCCTCGCTGGCGGGGGCGGTTCCCGGGAGAGCTACCACTGGGCCGGGGAGGTCCAATCCAGCAGTACGTCCACACGCCGCCCTTCGACCCCATGCGCCCAGCACGCGGCAGGCGTTCGCCGAGTACGGGCGCATCGCCAAGACCCTGCACCTGCTCCAGGTCGTCGACCCGGTCGATGACACCTACCGGCGGCAGATGGGCAAGAAGCTCAGCGTCCAGGAGTCCCGCCACACCCCGCCCGGAACATCTGCCACGGCAAGCGCGGCACCATCCACCAGGCATACCGGGACGGAATGGAAGATCAATTAGGGTCGCTGGGACTGGTGTTGAACGCCGTCGTGCTCTGGACGACGAGGTACATCGGCGCCGCGGTCGCCCAGCTGCGCGCCGAGGGCTACGAGATCAGCGATGAGGATGTCGCCCGCCTGTCCCCGCTGAAGTTCAAGAACCTCAACGTTCTGGGCCGCTACAGCTTCACCCCCTCCACTCCGCCCCAGGGCCTGCGCCCGCTGCGCGACCCGGACGCGCCCGAGCTGGGCGGGGACGACGACGCCCTGGATTGACCTGGGCTTTTCGGGCGACACCTGTGTGTCGCCCTCGCCGAGATCCCACTCGGGCGTGAAGCCGGGAAGATAACGAGGGCCTGCGGAGAGTGCGGGGCCTGGGAGTGCCGTGAGTGCCTCCCCGACGGCCCGCCTCCCTCCGACACCCTGTGCGAGAAGTGCAGCCGGATGAGATGCGCTGACTATCCGGCCTGTGGATGTACGCCCAAGTGCCTGAGCTGCAAAGGCCGGGTGAGCACGGACACGCACATCCGCGTCGGCTGGCGAGGGCTCCGGAAAGCATCTCGATGGCATCGCCCGCGCCCTCACGAGTGAATCGCTGATCGCCAGGTTGCCATCACCCCGATACCCGACGGCTCACCTGCCGCGCGGCCCAGCCCGCCACGCGACCGCCCTGAAATATGAGTGGCACTGCCATGCATCCGGTCGTTACCCTCGCCACCATGCGCCAATGACGGCGACACGAGCGGCCCCCGACGGCATCGGCTCCCGCGCCCACTCCCTTTCCCACCAGCATCCCCACCCCTTCTCTGACCGGAGCGCCACCATGTCCAGCACCCCTCCCCGTATCGCGATCGTGGGCGGCGGCCCAGGCGGTCTCGTCTGTGCCCGCACGCTTCAGCGGCACGGCATACCCGTGACCGTCTTCGAGCGTGAGGCCACCGCCGGCGCCCGCTCGCAGGGCGGCACGCTGGACATCCGCGAAGACACCGGGCAGGTGGGCCTGCGTGCCGCCGGGCTGTTCGACCAGTTCCTCGCGCTCTCCCGGCCCGATGGCCAGGAAATGCGGCTCATGGACCGGTCGGCCACCGTGCTGCACCACCACCGGCCCGAGCCCGGTGACACCGGTGCCCCCGAGATCGACCGAGGGCATCTGCGCACCCTGCTGCTCGACTCCCTCGCCCCGGGCACCGTGCGCTGGGATCATCCGGTCGAGAAGACGGTCCCGCTGCCCGACGGCACGGTCCGCCTGGAGTTCGCCCGCCACGCGGCCGAGGAATTCGATCTGGTCATCGGCGCGGACGGCGCCTGGTCACGGGTGCGCCGCGCGCTCTCGGACGCCCAGCCCACCTACAGCGGCGCCGCGTTCGTCGAGGTCTGCTTCAACGACGTGGACCGCCGCTTCCCGGCCATCGCCGAACAGGTCGGCCAGGGCATGATGTGGGCCAAGGCCGGGCACCGGAACCTGATCGCCCAGCGCAACGCGGACTCCCGTATCCGCGTCTACATCGGCTTCCGCGCGCCGCTCGACTGGCACGAGGGCATCGACTTCGCCGACACCGAAGCCGTACGCGCCCGGCTGCTCGACAGGTATGCGGGCTTCGACGAGAGCCTGCTGGGCCTGATGCGCCACAACGACGGCGCGTTCAAGAACCACCCTGTGTTCGTCCTGCCGGTCCCGCACACCTGGAACCGCGTTCCCGGCATCACCCTGCTCGGTGACGCCGCCCATCTGATGCCGCCCGTCGGCGTGGGTGCCAACCTCGCCATGCTCGACGGCGCCGAACTGGCCCAGTGCGTCATCGGCCGGCCGAGCATCGATGAGGCGGTCGCCGCCTACGAGAGCATCATGGTGCCCCGCTCCACCGAGCAGGCGGCCATGGGCGGTGCCATTCTCGCCGCGCTGATGCCCGAGACCGACTCCACCGAGGCGGGCTTCCCGGGGTTCCTCACCGGGGACGAGGGAGCGTAGTTTCAGGCGGTTGATTCGTCCGGCACGGGGTGCCCGGGGCGCTTGCTGCCGGAATGCGGGGCCCCTCGGCGGCCGGTGCCCGCTTCGTCCGTGTCGGGGACCTCGGGGTCGGGCCGTTCGCTGCGCGTGCCCACCCCCGCCGACCGCGGGCCGGGCCAGCCCTGGCGCCCCGGCACCCCGGTTCCACTCGCCCTCGCGCCCGACACCCCGAGTGCCGACATCCGCATCGGGTACGCGCGGTGCTCGACGCTCACCCAGGAACTCCAGTCCCAGCTCGACGCCCTCGCCAAGCACGGCATCGAGCGCGACATACTCGTCCCGCGGCAACCGAGCCCACCTGCGCAAACGCCACATCAAGGCAGTCATCCCGGAGAGGTCGGACCAGGCCGCCAACCGGAAGAAGAGGGGCTCCAGGGGCGGCCGGCCCGCCAGCCACGACGCCGACCTCTACAAGGAGAGGAACACGGTCGAGCGCCTGATCAACAAGCTCAAGTCCTGGCGGGGCATCGCCACCCGATACGACAAGACCCCGGACAGCTACCTCGCCGGACTGCACCTGCGTGCCTCGATGATCTGGGTCAAAGACCTCACCCGAGGCACCCCTTGATCACAGCCCTGTCGCGCCCTAAGGGCGGACGTAAGGCCGAGTCATGACCTCCATGTTGTGACCGTCCGGGTCGTCGAAGTAGGCGCCGCGACCACCGAATAGACGGTTGGTCTGGCCGGGTTCGGTGTGGCTGGGGTCGGCGTAGTAGGTGACCCCGACCACCTCCAGACGGGTGATAACGGCGTCGAACTGCTCGTCAGGGACGAGGAAGGCGTAGTGCTGGGACTGGATCGGCTCGTCCCTCTTCTCGTAGTAGTCGAGCGTCACGCCGTTGCCGAGGTCGACGGGCAGGAACGGCCCAAACGGGGCGCCGACCTTCAAGCCCAGGACCGCGGCGAGGAACTCGGCAGACAGGTGCCGGTCGCTTGCGTAGATGGCAGTGTGGTTCAGCTGGACGCCGGCCGCCGGCAGCGCGGATTCATGCGGGTACTGCTGGTCATAGGACATCAGTGGTGTGTCTCCGGTCTTGGGATCCGCTGGGATGGGGCGCCGTATGCGGGCGCCGGGAGCTAAGACGCGGAGAAGTGGGCGGGCCTCTTGCCCGCCTCGTGCTCACGCCGAGGCCGGGAACCTCACTCGTGCGTGGCCCATGGCCGACCCGGCAGTCACCCGACCGACCTTAGTGACCATCACAGGCGGGGGCAACATCGTTTCTTGGCCGTGCCCGGCCGCAGGTCGAGTCGCCGTTGCGTCATAGGGGGTCGTCACGGCTCTGCTGATCACGACCCGATACGCGCCCTAGTCCCCATCCGCGCTGGTGGGCCTCGCCGACGGCCTCGGCCCATCCGTGGAGCACTCGTATGAATTCCTCGAACGTTCCGGCCCAGCGCCCAGGGGCGGCTGCGTGGGTGTCGAACGGCTCCCGTAGCTCTTCGAGCCAGAGGCCGGCTATGGCCCACGCCTGAGCGAGGGCCGGTATGTCCCGGGGCGGGCAGTAGACCAGCAGCCCGTCGTACCAGTGCTCAGGGCCGCCCTCATGCTGCGGGCCTCTGTCGGTGTCGGGCAGGTCCCAGGTGAGGCCGGCGAGGAAGGTGTCCAGCGCCATGCGCAGGTCGGCTTGGAGGTACTCGCGGAAATCCTCCCATCGGTTGCCCGTCCAAAAATGCGGCTTGAACGACCCCGCGGTGCCGGCGAACTCGTACCGCGCGCACCACGCCGGAGTGGCGGGCGGCAGCCAGACCCAGCCTTCCTCGATCGTTCCGTCATCGTCATCCGGATACGCGGCGTCCGTCAGGGCCTCCTCGCGCTCGTCGACGGGGAGGCCTTCCAGGTGGGCCCAGTCCACTATGAGGGCCGTGATGTCCAGTCCCATGATCAGGAGGCTACGGCCTCGTGCATCAGGCCGTATGCCGGGCTGTCATTCGCCCCCACGCGCCCGGGTCAGACGCCTCGCGTCACATCGTCGGTGGCGGTGGCGCCCATTCGCCCCCACGCGCCCGGGTCAGACTCCTGTGCCTGGGGCGGCCGCCGCCCCTTCCCATTCGCCCCCACGCGCCCGGGTCAGACACGAGAGCGGCGACCGTCTGGTTCACGCCCGCCCATTCGCCCCCACGCGCCCGGGTCAGACACTTCCTGACCAGGCCGTTTAGAACAGCTTTGCCTGTTCGTGACCGGGGTGGTGGGACGTCGGCGGATTGCTCTGCCGAGGTGGCGCCTGGCCGTGTGGCTGGGCGTCTTCCCGTTTCATCGCGTCCTGCTGCCGGGCCCGAGGGCTCGGCAGTCTTAGAGATGCTCGGCGGGCGTTTTGGGTCTCCCCTCTACCAGAGGCGACCTGTGGTGCTTCTGCGGTGTCGGCGTGCTGTGCGATGTTCCGGGCGGCGTTGAGGTCCCGGTCGATCGTCAGCCCGCAGGCGCCGCAGTGGAACGTCCTGTCCGCGAGCTTCAGGGTGGGTTTTGCCATCGGCAGGCGGAACAGGTCTTGTTGGAGGGCCACCAGCGGTCGAGGACCGCGAGGGTGGAGCCGTACCAGGTGGTCTTGTAGGTGAGCTGGCGGCGCAGCTCACCGGGGGCGGCGTCGAGGATGGCTCGGTTGAGACCGGACTTCTGCCGTACGCAGCGGCCGGGGGCGGCGAGGGTGCCGCGTGCGCTGCGGGTCATGCCGGCGACATTGAGGTCCTCGATGGCGACGGTGGTGAAACCCGTGGTGAGCCGCTTCGTCAGGGCGTGCAGGGCGGTGGCGCGACGTTCAGCGAGCTCGTGGTGAAGCCGGGCCACTCGGCTCCTGGCCTTATGCCGCCGCGCCGAGCCTTTTTCAGTTCGTGACAGCGTCCGCTGTGCCTTGGCCAGGCGTTTTTCTGCCTGGCGTACGTGCCGTGGGTTCGCCACGAAGGTGGTTCCCGGTGCGGCGGGGTTGAGGGGTTGGGATGACAGCGGCCATCAAGAATTCCCCACGTACGGCCACATAGGAGAGTAACCGCGCGTGATCACCGGATCGAGCGTCATCCCCGGTTGTGACCGATGCGCAGCGAGGGAGAGGTCAGGGAGTCATTGCCTACACCGACGGCGAGGACCCGGTCGCCGACGCGGCCGAGCCGCGCATGCGGCCGACCGCCTACTGCGGCTCGGTCGCGATCTGGATCAGGTTGCCGCAGGTGTCGTCGAAGACGGCGATGGTGACAGGGCCCACCTCCAGAGGCTCCTGGGTGAAGCGGACGCCGAAGCCGCACAGGCGCTGGTACTCCGCCTGCACGTCGTCGACGGCGAACTGGGCGAGCGGGATGCCGTCCTGGACGAGCGTGTCGCGGTAGGTCTTGACGGCCGGATGGCCGGCAGGCTCCAGGAGGAGTTCGGTGCCCCCGGGCTCGTCGGGCGAGACGACGGTCAGCCACCGGTCCTTCTCGCCCACCGGGACGTCGTGCTTCTTCACGAAGCCGAGGATCTCGGTATAGAAGTGCTCGGCCTTGGCCTGGTCGTCGACGAAGATGCTGGTCAGGTGGATCTTCATGGGGTGCTCTCCTTCGGTCCGGACGTATCGGCACGGGCCATCGCTCGGCGATCTGCCGCAGCGGGGCTGTGTTCAGGTCGTGGAACTTGTAGCGGCCCTCCCGCCTGGTCTCGACGAGACCGGCGGCCTCCAGCACGGCGGGTGCTGGGAGACCGCCTGGCGCGAGATGCCGAGCTGATGTTTCATGCTCAGTCGTGAGCAGATTTCGAACAGTGTCTGTCCGGACTTCTCCTCAAGCTCGTCGAGGATGGTGCAGTGGGTGGAGTCGGCCAAGGACCGCCTCGGCCTCCCGCTATGACCCATGGTGACATTCGCGGCCAGTTACCTCCCCGCTAACTGGCCGCGAGCGGGGAATCTGAACTGGCCACTCACACCCTTGGCCGGTGGCGCTCTGTGAGAAGACGTGGCACCCACCGGGACGGCGCGGAGTCGTGAACTCGTTTTCGAGGGGCCATCGGAAAGAGTGATTACCCGCCTCCTGCGCATGCACGAGGTGAGGGCGTGAACAGATCAGGTAATAGACAACCACTCTCCGCTGGAGGTTTCTCATGAGACTGATCCCATCTTCCGTGTCGAGATGCGCGGTTGTGGTGTCTGCGGTGATGGCCGCGTCGTTGCTGTCGCCCAGTACCGCGTCCGCAGCAGAGGTCCAAATGTTCGGCTCGCCCGGCGAGTACACCTTCACCGTGCCGGAGGGCGTCAGCCAGGTCCACGTCGCGGCTGTGGGCGGCGGCGGAGGCGGAGGCGGAGGCGGAGGCAACAACAACGGGACCCTGAGTGGCGGCGCGGGCGGCGGCGGCGGAAGCGGCGCCGTAGCGTCGTGCGACATCGAGGTCAGGCCGGGAGAGACGTTTACCATCATGGTCGGAAGCGGCGGCGCGGGCGGCGGGGGCGGAAGCGGCCGGCGCGGCAACGGTGCCTCCGGGGAGGAAGGGGACGATAGCGTCGTCTTCATCAGCAGGTACCCCGGACCCCGGGCCCTGGTAAACGCCGCAGGCGGGGACCAGGGAAGTGGTGGCCAAGGATCCGGATCCTTCAGCAGTGGCTACGGTGGCTCGGGAGGAGCGGGCGGTGCCGTAACGCGCAGCTGGCGCAGGGGCGACCGGCGCAACGTCAAACCGGGCAAGGCCGGTCATCGCGGCGACAATGGCTATCGCAACGACCCCGGTCAGGCCGGGTTCGGCGCGCCGACTTCCGAGATCTGCCCAGGTCACGGCGGTGGCGGCAACGGACGGCGCGGCGCCGGCAATTTCTCGGGAGTGGAACCCGAACCCCGTCAGGAGTCTTCCCTCCCCGGTGACGCAGGGGACAACGGATGCGCGGTCCTGACCTACACCCCCAACGCCAGTTCTCCCTGACGCTGCGGGTCAAAGCCGCCTGTCCGCACGTTACGGACCGCCGTCAGGGGCCGGCCCGGCCAGGCCCTTCAAGAACAGGTCGGTGAAGTCCGGCTCCGGGTCCTTCACCGACACGTGCGGCTTTGGCTACCGGCGGCCGCGGCAGGTTCACCTGCCGCGGCCGGAACAGCACTTCCTCCGCCGCGGAGTCATGCGGGTCGGCCAGGGTGACCATGACCGGCACGCCTCCGGCGTCGTCGTAGCCACTGATGGCACCAGCCCGGACCACCAAGTGCGGTCCTGCCCGCATGCGGCCGCCAGCCGGCCCCCACAACCATGTAGTGCCAGCCGCAGGCGGCCGCCACCTCCGCGGCGGCCGCTTCACTTCATCCGCTTCATGGACCAGTCGCCGGAGCCGGACGTCGCACACCACCAGCTCCCGCCCGGCATTGCGGCCAGAAAGCCGGGCGTGTGCTTCCTGCTTCCTGCGGCTATCGACGTGCTCAAAAGACAGCCGGGACGACCTTGCGGTGCGGCAGAAGGGCCTGTGCCCACGCTGCGGTTACGACCTGGTCGCCGGTGACAGCTACGACCGGGCACCCCTCGCACCTGGATACGCATGCGGCCCGCCCCTCGGCCGTGAGCAAAGAAGGGCGCACCACGCGAGGCGCACGATCGGCTAGTCGGTCAGCTCCAGCAGCTGAGCCAGGACCTCGAGACCGCCGGTCTCCTGGGCCTCGGTGAGAGCCTTGTCGGCCGCCTGTACGCACCGGGCCGCATCCCGCGCCTCGCCGTCACCGCGCTCGGGGTTGCGCATGGTGTGCGCCGCCTGGAGCAGGTCCATCAGGGCGCCGGCGGTCAGCTCGACCGCCTTCGTCACCTTGTCCGCCTCGTTGTTCGCGTTGACCTGCCCGACGGCCTGGGCCAGCCGCTGCGCCCGCCAGGAGAGCAGGAAGACGTCATCGGCGACGCTGCGGCCAGCCGCGCCGTTGAACGCCTGCCCGGTCGCCTCTCCGATCTCCTGGATGCCGATGCCGGCCTCGCGCGCGGCTGCCTCGGCGCGCATCGCGTGGTTCTCGGTCGCGCCGACGAGGGCGTGGGCGAGATTGAGCGTCACCGTCTCCTTGCCGGGGGCGTCGGGGCCGATACCGATATCAAGGCCAGCGGCCCCGGCCGGGGCCTGCGCCCCTTCCGTGCCCCGACGCCGCCGAGGACGACGAGGACGACGAGGAAGAGGACTGACGTCCGGCGCACCCGAGACACGCATCGAGGATTCGGCCCGCACAGCGGTAGCGTCGGTCCCGTGATCGTATGGCTCAACGGCACCCACGGCGCAGGCAAGACGACGACCAGTGCACTTGTGCAGCAGCTGATCCCGGATTCACGGGTGTTCGACGCCGAGAAGGTTGGCGAGACACTCATGGACATCACGCCGGGGCTGCCCGGGACGGACAACTTCCAGCACTGGCCGCCGTGGCGGCCGCTCGTAGTCGAGACCGCCCGCCGCGTACTCGACTACACCGGCGGCACTCTGGTGATGCCCATGACTGTCCTGATCGAGGAGTACTGGCGCGAGATCAGCACGGGCCTCGCCAACCATGCCATTCCGGTACGGCACTTCGTCCTCCACGCCGACCAGGACACCCTCCGTGAGCGCATCACGGGCGACACTGTTCTTGGCCCCAACTCCCCGTTCCGTCTCAAATACCTTGAGCCCTACGCCGAGGCGGCCCGCACGTGGCTACACGGTGAGGCCGAGGTCATCGACACCACCCACCTCACGCCCGCACAGGCAGCTCTGCAGATCGCCGAGGCCGTCAAGAGTTGAGGCCCGCCCGCCACGCGAAACAGGCCAGGCGAGGATTGGACACGGTTCTGCGGAACGCGTTCGGAGGACACGAGCGCGGAATGCCGAATCCCTGCGGGTCACGGCGATGCCGTTGGACACCGAAACACGGAACCTACAGCGGCCTCGTCGCGCGGGCGCCGCCGACGCCGTACGTGCGACAGGCCGGTCCCCGGGGCCGCTGTCAGTCGCGGTGCTCTTCCGCCTCCATCTCTCTGAGCACTTCCATCTGGCGGCCGATGGCCTGCGCAACTTGCTGCCGTTCCGCCGCAGACAGCAAAGGGTCTGATACGACTTCTCCCTGCCTAACCCGGAAAAACAGCGGCTCGCATGCCCGCTCCACGGCCATCGCCACCGCGTGACCGCTGAAGACGTCGTAATGCGGACTGCGCGACCACATCGACTTCCGCAGTTCCTCCAGCATCGGCCGCAGCGCCGGCACCCCGCCTTGATCGAACTGCGCTCGAACAGCGGAGGCCACCTCCTCGATCGCCACACAACAGCCGTCCGGGTCGGGCTCGGTTTCCTCGTACTCCTCGAACAAGAACTGGTACTCCTTGTCGTCGAGGAGGTTCCGTGGCACCCAGTAGCAGCCGTCACAGCAGGTCTTGACCCAGGGCGTGATCCAGCCGTACTGCGGTTCCCAGATCCACACCACCCGCTTGCGTCCTGGCGACGGGCAGGTCTGGCACGTTACCTCCGCCTCCGCGAATGCCTTGAGGATCACTGCGCTGGCCTCGGCTGGGGCAGTGGACCATGGGAAGGACTTCCAGCACAGTTCGCCGAACTTCTCTTCCCAGTGCGGCCTGGGTCCGCTGGGCCAGATCTGCGTGAATCGCCGCGCGGCACGTTCGGTGATCGGGTTCCAGCCGGCTCCGCGGGCGCAGAACATCACGAACTGCTGGGAGCGGGCGGAGTGCACGGCCCGCAGGGCTTCGGTGTACTTCTCACCCGTGCCGACCTGACGAAGGCGGGCCATCTGTGCGACGGTGGGCTGCCTCTTGGGCATCTTCTGCTCGTTCCTGGCGGTCTTCCACGCTCCCGCCGGACGATGAATGCCGAGGGAACGCGGGCCCCGGAGGACCTTGGCCGGACGATCACCTGACGGCGTGGGCGCCGGTGAAGGCGGGAGGCGTACGCGACTTGCCTGCCCGCAGATCGTACAGCGGACCCGTCGCTCGTGGGGCGTGGTCCGCATCCACCCGCCGCGGTGGACCTGTTCCGCGCCCCGCTGGACCGCAGCTACTACGACGACCACGCCAAACCGCCCCCGGCCCCTATGGAGCCGAAGCAGCCGACGCCCGGGCTCCGGTCGGCGCACGAGGGCGCGGCGGCGGGGCAGGCGGCGGCCGCGGCCGCGGCCGCACTGGCCCGGGTCGACCGACTGTTGGGGGCGTTCGTCGAGCCTTGGCCGGCGCTGAAGAAGGGCGGGATCGCTCCAGTTCCTGGCTCCAGCGCAAGCGATGGTGGGGCTTGGCCGATGATGGCCGAGCCCCACCATGTTGTCCGGAAGGCGGTGGGCCTCCCGGTAATTCTTCAGCAGGTTGGGACCTCGGCACTCCCCTGGCCCTACGGCTCTGGGGGGCGCTGGGGGACGTCCCGCCGACGAGGTCCGCAGTGGTGCCCGTGCCAGGGGCGGCCCGCAGGACCTCATGGTGTTGATCAGTCGCCAAGCCTGATCAACGGTTCTTGCGATCCCCTCGTGAATCGGTTTGAGTCAGCACTCGCGGGGGCCTTGGTGTGGGTGCTTATCAACTACCCGCATCAAGTTGATAGGGACTATCCCGGCAACGAGCGGCATCGTGAAGCAAGAAGACAGGGGCAGAAGGTGAGCCAATTCTCGGGCCACGTCCGTTCGCGCAGGTCAGACCCCGCTTTGGTTCACAGGCCGCCAAACAGGCCCACTCTTGGACGGCACTTCAGTCAATCCGTGAACGGCTACGCGAGACGCGTGGGGCCTGCGACGCTTTGTGATTACGGAACCGCGCACGAGGCGCCGCCAAGCACCTCGCGGTCCCCAGCTCGGTGAGTCAGCACCAGGTAGCCGGCGGCGGCCCACCCAGGCCGCCGCCCGGCTCGTCCCTCGGGGGGTTCCCTATGCAGCACACCGACCAGATACCGACCTCACCCGCACCTGCTGCTGGCCGCTTTGGCATGCCGCAGGCCCTCGTGCTTGTGGCCTACCTCGCCGCGGCCGTCACCCTCAGCCTCTCCGCTCGCATGCCGGTGCGCGACGTCGCCATCCTCCTCGGTGCCGCCGGCGTGGTCGGCGTCACCGTCCTGCTGGCCGCCAGCGTGAAGGGAGGCAGGAGCACAGGCGGGAGACGAGGGCTGCTGCGGCGGCTGCTCAATGCCGCCCTGACCAACGGCTCGGGGAGCTGAAGCCCCATGCCCCGACCCGAAAAGCCGATCGATCACACGGTGGCCGAATCCCCGACGCCTTGCGCACGCGCCTCGACCAGGCCCCCGACGGCGTCGGGGCCGGTGCGCCGGGCGGGCTCGACGCGGTGACCAACGATTTGCGGGACCCGGCCTCGCTCACCCCCCACAGCATGCCGGACGCGGCGCGCTGGACGACGGGGCGCAGTTGCCACCGGCCGTGCCCTCATCCCGTGGTTCGCCGCCTGGGCCTGGCTGTCGTTTCCGTCGCTGGCCCTTCTCGGGGGGTGCTGCGGCGGTGAGGTTGCGGTCTCCTCCCGAGGTGCCTTCCCTCACGGGTCCCTGCTCGGCCGCGCGATGCGGCACCTGCCCTATTACGAGGTCTTCGCCGCCTTCCGGTTCTGCCTGATCACTTCAAGGCTCACCCGTCTGATGGCGGGCACCGGCATTCAGTGGCCGGACAACGAAAGCCCTTACGCGCTAAGTACCGCATTGCTCGACCGGTTGCTGGGAGAGACGGACGCCTGCGTCCGGCAGGGCGGAACGACAGTGACATGAGTCAGCTTGAGCTCCGTCCGTCGCCCGCGTCCGCCGCGTGGTCCGGCTGCCGTGTCGTCATGAAGCGGTCCTCATGAAGCGGTCCTCCTGGACGTCGGGGCCAGCAGGATGAGATGCGTGCCGGGGCGGCCGGCCCGGCGGCCGTTCGTGGTGGCGTAGACATCGGCCGGGCCGGCGGGCTGCCAGTGCCGGCCGAGACGCTGGGCGTCGCGGTCGAGGAGGAAGTAGCCGGCCAGCTGCCCGTCGTCTGGCACCTGTGTGAACGTTCCGTAGGTGCGGCGCTGCTCGTCGGTCAGGAACGCCACCGGCCCCGCCCCCTCTTCATCGCCTCTCCCCGTGCTGTGATGGCGCTCACTGTAAGTCACATGATCAGCGGATGTAGCACTCAGGTCAGCACGGAGGCGGTCGGTATGTGGTGGGCCGCAGGAAGCGGACGACGGCGTCCTTCTCCACACCGACCTCCCTCTGAATCTGAGGGAGGACAGGCCCGAACGCATCCACCTTGATGGAGCGTGCGCCGGAGCCACGGGTCCAGGTGGCGATGGCCAGGCCGTCGGCGATGACGGTGGGCCGGATGAGGCCGCCTCCTGGCCAGACGCGAGCCTGGTGGAGAGCGGGGACGGACACCTCGCGGGTGCGGTAGCCGATCAGGTAGTTGTCGTAGGCGGGCAGCATGCGAACGTCCGGGGTGTCAGACGCGCCTAGGAGTTCTTTCACCCGCCCGGCGAGCATGGTCGACGCGCCGTATTCGTTGATCGCGCCGTATTCCGCCAGCATTTTCCAGGCCGTGCGGGCCCAGGTGATCGGCATTCCGGACCAGGCGGCGAAGTCTTCCAGGGTGGCGGGGGCGTGCGCGGCCAGGTAGCGGCGGGCCAGCTCGGCGAGGGCAGAGTCACCCTCCCACCGGAAGCGCCCGGTGGTGGGCAGCCAGTCGTTGAGCAGTACATACGTGGCCTCACCGGCGCGCTGCGGGCCGTGACAGAGGATGCCGGTGAGTGCTGCATGGCGGATCAGGTGGAAAGGCGCCTGCCCGTCCGGCGGAATACCGAGGGTGGTGAGGTGCTCGGTCAGCTCGGCCCGGGTGAGTGGTCCGTGCGCGGCAAGAGCGTGCCGGATGAGATGGTCGGCGCGCTGGCGCAGATCGTCGTCCAGGCCCAGCTGCTGGTAGCGGCGGTTGGTTGCGGCAAGAATTCGCGGGGACAGCAATTGCAACACCCAGCGGGCGTCGTTGCTGGGGATGGTGTGCAGGGTGCCGCGCATGTACCAGTTGCGGACGATGCTCCGCTCTTTCTCGTATGCCGTGCGGATGGCCTGGGCGGTGATGTCCCGGCCGCGTACCCGGATGCCCAGGTCGGCGGCCGTGGCGTCCTGGGCCTGGATGCCGAAGACCCGTCGGACGACCGCCTCGGCAGAGCCCTCCCGGGCTCCGCCGGCCAGGGCCTGAGCGTGGGCCCGCAGCCTGCGGACGCTTTCGTGGTCAGGCATCGGGCTGTACCTCTCGGCCGACGCGGTCAGGAGACGGCCTTGTCGAGGATGTCGGCGAGTTCGGCAGGCGCGGACAGCATCGGCCAGTGTCCGGTGGGCAGGTCGAAGCGTCGCCACGGCGGCTGGTTCAGGTAGGCCAGCATCGGCACCCCGGCATCCAGCAGCCCCGTGAAGTCATGGCACGCGACCAGGACACGGTCCACACCGACGCTGAGCTCGGCCGGGCCAGCGAGGCGCTGGGTATAGGCGCCGAACGGCTGAGGGGTGGCACGCGAGCGCAGAACGTTCCGCTGGCGCTCATCGAGCCCGTCGAGGCTGCTGGACAAGCCCAGGACCTCAAGCGGCGGCATCGGTAGCCGCCACCCGTGGCCAGAAGCGTCGACCTGCTGGCGCAGCTGGTCCGCTGCTTGCGGTGGCATGAGGTCGAGCATGCACATGCCTGCGGCGAACGGGGCGCTGTCCACGTAGATCACGCGTTCCAGCCGGTCGCCGAGACGTCCAGCTGCCCCGGTGACCGGGGCAGCCGCGTAGCTGTGGGCGACCAGCGTGACGTCGCCCAGATCGTGCTCTTCGACGAATCCCGTGATGTCCGCGATGTGCGTGTCCAGGTCTGTCTGAGGGCCGCCCTGGTCGGCGTGTTCGGCCAGGCCGGTCAGTGTCAGCGGCAGCGCCGTGTGGCCGCGCTCCCGCAGAGCTCGGGCGGTGTCTTCCCAGGCCCATGCCCCGAGCCAGGCGCCGGGAACGAGTACGAAGGTGGCCATGTGATCTCCCTGAAGTGAGGTGCTGCGGGGAGCGTAAAGTCGATACAGGACAGAATCCGCCCTGAAATGCCGAGTGATCCATGTCGCATCCCCTGACCCGTGTACTGACCCTGCTGGAACTCCTCCAGTCCAACGCCCGGCTCACCGGGGTGGAGCTGGCCGACCGGCTGGACACCGACGTGCGCACGGTGCGCCGGTACACCGCGCACCTGCGGGAACTGGGCATCCCCGTGGAGGCCGAACGTGGCCGCTACGGCGGCTACCGACTGGCCCGCGGCTACCGCATGCCCCCTCTGGTCCTCACCAATGACGAGGCCCTCGCCGTCGTTCTTGGCCTGCTCGCGGCAGAACGTCTGGGCATGGGCACTGCCGCGCCGGCCAGTGCCGGTGCCTTGGCCAAGATCGAGCGGGTGCTTCCGCACGCCCTGCGCGAGCCGCTCGCCGCCATGCGGGAGACCCTGTCGTTCACCGCCAACGCCGTGATCGGTCAGGCACCCGGAACCGGCGTCCTGCTGGCACTGGCCCAGGCCTCCCGCGCCCGCGCGACCGTCGGTATCAGCCACCAGTCCTGGCGCCAGGAACACACCGAACGCGACATCGACCCCTACGGCGTGGTCTTCCACACCGGCCGCTGGTACGTCGTCGGCCACGACCACCTCCGCGACAGCCTGCGGACCTTCCGCATCGACCGCATCGCCTCCGTCACCCCCCGAGCCGACAGCTTCACCGCACCCGACGGCTTCGACCCCGTCGCCCACCTGACCTCGACCCTCGCCCAGGGGCCATACCGCTGGCAGGTCGAGGTGACGATCCATGGCCCCCTCGATGAGATCGCCCGCCGGCTGCCGCGCCCAGCGGTGACCCTCACCGCCCAGCCCACCGGCGTTCTCATGCACGCACGGGCAGAACGGCTGGACGGCATGGCCCACATGCTCGCCTCCCTGGAGTGGCCCTTCACCATCCACCATCCCGACGAACTACGGCAGGCGCTCAAGAATCTGGCCGCCCAGCTCACCGCAGCCGCCCAGCGGAGACCGGAAGAACTACCGCAGTAAATGCCGGATTTACTGCGGCGGAGCCCCTACCGTGATCACCGCGACCTGCGGCGGGCCAGTCCGGCAGTCGGGGTGAGGTGTACGCATTTACTGCGGCAGGGTCGGAGGGCAGGGAGAGCATGGCGATCGAACCAGTGACCGACATCGGGAGTGGGGGCGCGTTGCGGTTGCCGCGCGCCCGCGTCGTCCCCCTGTCCGCCCCGCCGGCCTCGTACACCGCGGCGGTCGAGCGGTACCTCACCGGCGCGGGCATCGCGAAGTCCTCCGCGCGGATCTACCGGATCTCGCTGACGACGTGGGGATGGATGCTCACCGGCGAACCCGCGCCGACCGGGCCCGCCCGCCGGGGCGCGAAACCGCCCCTCTTCCCCGTCGCCGCCGTCGACGACCCGGCCCTGCCCGAGATCTTGGCCAAACTGGCGGCGGCCGCGCGGACGCGATGGACGCCGACACCGTCAACCGCGAACTATCCATCGCCCGCAAGGCAATCGGCTGGTGGCAGCGCCAGGGCTGGATCGGAGCCGATCCGACGATCGGCATCGAGCGGCGGCCGGCACCGCCCGACCGCACCAAGGCCCTGGCACTGAACCAGATCGCCGCCCTGTGGCGCCTGGACGTCGCCCTGCGGGAGAAGACACAGTGGAAGATGCTCTACGAGTCCGCCGCACGGGCCGATGAGGTGCTGTGCCTGAACGTGGAAGACCTGTACTGCAGGACAAACGCGGGAAGATCACCGCCAAGGGCGCGGCGACCGAGTGGATTCACTGGCAGTCCGGCACCGCCCAGCTCCTGCCCCACCTCATCGGCCGCCGTACCCGCGGCCCACTGTTCCTCACCGACCGCAGGGCCCCTGCCGGGACGCCGACGCCGGACGTGTGCCCGGAGACCGGCCGGGCCCGGCTCTCCTACCGCAGGGCTGAGGAGATCTTCGAGGAGAACACCCGGCTGCTGGCCAACCCGCTCGCCTCACCCGAGAACATCGAGGACCTGGACGGGTGGACGCTCCACCGCCTACGTCACAGTGCCCTGACGCACGACGCAGAGGACGGCACCTCGACCCCGATGCTGCGGCCCGCTCCCGCCACGCCTCCGTCCGCTCCCTGGAGCGGTCGCCCGCCCCGGCGTCGGCTCGGTCGCCCGACACGTCGCCGAACGCGACCCCGCGGCCCGCCGCCGCAGGTGAGTCCAAGCGCATCAAGACTTCGAGATCATCCCGTTGCCCCTTTGGTACGTATCTCGGTCACACCCCCTCCTGGTTCAGAGCACCAGGTTGCCGGGCCCGTCCAGCCAGGGCTGGTGGGCTCCGTCGGGGCTGATGGTCATGCCGAAGCGGCCGGGCTCTGGATAGCCTTCGGCCGTGTACCAGTCCCAGGCGGTTGCGACCTCGTCCCACAGTCGGCGTCGCCCCTGCTGCCACACCGTGAAGCTCTTCTCGTCCCCGTCGTCGGTCTCGTCAACGGCCGCCCACGAGGACGCGTCCGCGGTGGCCACCCACAGGCGCCTGGTCACACCGTCCAGGCCCTGCGGGTCTGTGTGCCAGGCGAAGCACAGGTCCGGCAGACGTAGGCCGAGGGCGAACTGGGCGGCGAAGTCGTAGCCAGCGACCGTCTGGGGTGACAACGTGGTCCGGGATTGGGTCGGCTGGTGCTCGTCCGCGACCATGTCGCGGAAGATCCGCAGGTCCAGCCGATGACCGCGGGCGAGCATGAACGCGGCGTACGGGTGGAAGCGGCCTGAGCCCCGCCGTGGTCATCGACAGTCAGGTGCAGCAGTCCGTAGTCGCACCACGGCCGCGACCAAGGGGTGAGGATCGTGCCGCCCGGCCGGGTCTGCTTCAGGAAGGCGGAGGGGATCATGTTCAGGGAGCAGGTGGCCAGGATGTGGTCGTACGGGGCGTCGGCCGGATCGCCGAGGGCGCCGTCCCCGCACACCACCCGCACACCGGGCGACGTCTTCGTGAGGACGGCTCCTGCTTGGTGGGCGAGCTCGGCGTCGACTTCGATCGTGGTCACGTTCCCGGCCCCCACGACGTGGGCGAGGAGAGCGGCGTTCCAGCCCGTACCGGTGCCGATCTCCATGACCCGCTGGCCTGGTCGGGGGTTCAGCATGCTGAGCATGCGCGCAACGATGGCCGGGGACGAGGCGGAAGAGGACGGGAACGCTGTCGCGTCCTCGCTCATGGGCCGGCCGTCGTTCACTCGAGAGCTTCAGCCCGTGAGCGGGCCACCAACCGTGTTTGGCGGTACCGCCTCGGCGCCTTCCGGAACGGCCTGTGTCTGCACGGGCTTGCCGAGGTCCGTCAGGTTCATCGTGGCCGTGCCCCCGGCTACCCCCATGGAGCAGTCGAGACGGGTACGGACGATGCGCCCATGCCGGTCGACCCATACGTCCGCGAAGGAGGGGAGGTCGCTGCCAATCTTGTCCCGCACCTCGGTGAACTTGGCACGTCTGTCCTCGGCCATTCGCAGCGTGAGCATCTCGTGGTTCAACTTGCCGCGGTAGTGCACGGTGGGCGCACCGTTGACGTTCTCCTCGCCGGCCTTCGACACGTCGCGCATCCGTTCCACCTGCCGCAGAACGTGCGCGGGGTCGTTCACCGGTGAGCGCAACAGGTAGTGGGACTCGGCCTTGTCACGGGGAATTGAGCGCCAGGAGGTGTCGCCGCTTGCCTCGTTCGGCATCCTGAAGTACACGGTGCTTTCGGTGAAGACCTCGTCGAGGGGAACCGTCTTCGCGTTGCCCTGGCTGGAGAGGTTCACGGTCAGGCGTCCCTTGCCGCCCGGCTTGTCGAAGCTTCCTTTGACGGCCAGGGTGAAGTTCGTGCCGTCGCCGCGTATCTCGATCTGTTCGTCGATCCGGGCGCTGCTCTTTGCCGTGGCGGCCACTGCGGCCCGCACCACCGACCCTGAATCGGAACTGGGTGAGGAGGCGGGCCCTGCAGTCGCCTTCGCGGGCTGTTGTGGCTTCTGTGCCGAACCCGTGGAACATGCCGCGCACGACAAGACAACGGCACCAACGAGGACGAGGGAACGTCGCACTTTTCTCCCCAAGGAAGTCATGGCGGGCGACACCGACATGCCCCCCAAATATCGAATATGGATTCTATCGCCCACATTCCGGAGCAAGAACGGAAGGGGGCAGCCGGAACACGGCGGAAACATGGCAACAGAGCGTGGGGGCCGGAGTCGTTGCTCTGCCGGGCCGTGAGTGCGCAGGTGGAGGAGCCGGATTGGCTCGCATCGGATACGGAATCACCACCCGTCCTTGACGGCTATCCACCGTCACCCCGGACGCCCAACGTCGGGCTCCGACGCGCACGGCCGGGAGTGCTACTCACTTCGATCTGAGTAGCCGTGCCCGTTCACCCACAGCAGGCCAGGAGCCGCTCTCAGCAGGTCGTCACACGCCGGTCGGCTCCGCCCACATCGCACGGCACGGCTCCCGGGTGGCGCAGGGCCTCGAGGGCCTGGGCGGCGGTGAGCTCCGCCGGGCCGCCGCCCGCCACAAAACAAGAGGCATGGTGGACCACGCTGCGGCCGCGCTCGGCGGCGGTGTAGGCGTCCCGGGGCCGCTCGACCTTCCAGCGGGCGGTGCCGTCTCCGTGGACCCGCGGCCATCTGGCCCCGGCCTTTCGCTGCGCCGCCAGCGGGGTGCTGGGGCGGCGGCCGGTGCGGGCGCGCATGAGGACCGCGGATGCAGACGGATCGGCACGCCTGAACTGGCCCCCGCCCACGGCCTGGAGGCCACCCAGACCGAGCGGCGCTTCGACCTTGTCGAGCTCGACCGGTTCCGCTACGGCACCGGCGAGCCGAGTAGCCGCTGCTGCGGCGCGGCGGATCCCGCGTCACACGCAGGTGACGTGCATCCCGCCCTCAGCGAGGGCGCCGAGGGCGGCGGCGATCAGGTCGTACGGCCGGCCGTCCGGCGTCAGGACGTGGGACAGGTGCTCGTGCGCGGCCGCGGTGTGCCGCCAGAGCAGGGTTGCGGGGGCGGTGTAGCCGAAGGTGCCGCGCAGACAGTCGGCGAGGGCGTTGAGGCAGCCGCCGAAGTAGCCGCCCGGCCCGTTCACCGCCTCGCCGAGCGCCAGGTAGAGACCCGGCACGTCGGTGATGTGCCGGCCGTCGAGCTCGTACGCATGGCCGGCCGACCGGTCATGGTGTGCGCGCCAGCAAGCTCTCTCCCGGACGAGGTCCAGCCAGGCCCCGCGCTGCCGGGTGTCGAGGTCGGCCCAGGCGCCGGGTGTCTTGGGCGGCCCGGCAAGCCATCGTTCCCAGACCGGCCGGGCGTGCTCCGCGATGGGCGTGAGGAGCCTGCCGTCCAGCTCCAGGTCGATCAGATCCGCCCCGCGTGCGGACGGGTGCCAGGCGCTGACGGTGGCCCACAGCAGCCGCTCGGCAAGCAGCTCGCCCCGCTCGTTCCGTATCTCCAGGGCGGCCTGCTCCAGGTCCAGCGCCCGCCGGGTCCCCGTCATCAGCGCCCGCCGCAGCTCCTCTCCCTGGGCGAGCCCTCGCAGAACGAGCGGGGGTTCCACCCGCTCGGGCGGCAGGACCCGGGTGAATTCCCGGCAGGAGCCCAGCCACCGGTGCTCGTCGTGCAGCCGGACGGGACCTCGGTGTCCCTCGGGCGGGCCCTCGTAGTCGTCCAGGCCGGTGAGCACGAGACCGTCCTTCCTGGAGTGCTGCCCAAGGCTCTCCGCGTCTTCCAGGAGCCAGGGATAGGACGTCCCGTCTTCCGGCACCAGCCACACCCGGCTGCCGACCCAGCCGC
>NZ_JBEZYL010000022.1:0-78540 GCF_040638465.1 Streptomyces sp. NPDC026206 | reverse complement strand
TAGCGGAACCGGTCGAGCTCGACAAGGTCGAAGCGCCGCTCGGTCTGGGTGGCCTCCAGGCCGTGGGCGGGGGCCAGTTCAGGCGTGCCGATCCGCCGGCATCCGCGGTCCTCATGCGCGTCCGCACCGGCCGCCACCCCAGCACCCCGCTGGCGGCGCAGCGAAAGGCCGGGGGCCAGATGGCCGCGGGTCCACGGAGACGGCACCGCCCGCTGGAAGGTCGAGCGGCCCCGGGACGCCTACAACCGCCGCCGAGCGCGGCCGCAGCGTGGTCCACCATGCCTCTTGTTTTGTCGCGGGCGGCGGCCCGGCGGAGCTCACCGCCGCCCAGGCCCTCGAGGCCCTGCGCCACCCGGGAGCCGTGCTCGCCGGCGTGCAGGGCGCGGGCTGGGACCTGCACGAATGGCGCCACTCCGGGCTCACTCATCTCGGCGAGGCCGGAGCCAGCCTGCCGATGCTTATGGCCAAGTCACGGCACAAGAAACCGGAGAACGTACGGCGCTATTTCCACCCCTCGGCGGAGGCAATCGCCGAGGTCACCAGCTTGCTTGCCCCTGGAGACAGTCGGCGCTGACCTCGTCAGCGGCAGTCAAGTTGAGCTTCAGTAAAGATCCGACTGGACCTCGGTCAGTCGATGCCTTCGACGATGCGGAAGTCGCGCTCGAAGCCGTCGGGGAGGGCCACCAGCGCCTTCTGGTATGCCTCGCTCTCGTATGCCGCGACCGCCTGTTCAAAACTGTCGAACTCGATCAGAACGACGCGTTCGGTGATTCCGGCCTCGTGGGCGACGACTCGACCGAAATTGGACAGGACGCGCCCGCCCCCAGCCCGGACAGCCAGACCCGCCAGCTCGTTGTAGGCAGTCAGCCCCTCAGGGTCGGAAATGGCGGGGTAGACGCTGACCCAGTAGCCCTTGCGCATGGAACCTCCAGTGTTGGGATGAGTGCATCTGACTTACGGGTTGGTCTCGGACGAGCGTCGGCGGGCGAGAGCGAGGCTTGTCAGCGTCGTGATCGCCATGGCGCCGATGCCGACCAGCGCCGCGGTGGTGTAGGCGCTGTCGTCGGGGAAGAGGTGGCCGGGGCCGGTGCCCGCGGCGAGGATCAGGCCGCCGATGGCGCTGCCCAGGGAGTACCCGACGCTGCGGACGACGTAGTTGAAGCTCATGGCGCTCGACGTCTCGCTCTTGGGGGTGACGGCCAGGATGACGCCGGGCATCGCGGCCGAGAAGCCGCCGACGCCGAAGCCGAGCACGCCCATCGCCGCGAACAGTTCGGCCAGGTCCGACCGGGCCGCCGCGAACAGGGCGAACCCGCCGCCGACCACGACGGCGCTGCCGGCCAGGAGCAGGGGGTCGGCGATCCGCGTCCGGACCCGCGGCGTGAGCTTGCCGGCGACGAACCCCAGCACCGAGAACGGGATGAGGACCAGCCCGGCGACGAAGGTCCTCAGCCCGAAGCCGTAGCCGGCGCCGTGCGGCGTCTGCGCGTACCGGGTGATGAGCGTGAGCAGGAGGTACATGCCGATCCCGCCGACGAACATGGCGAGGTTCGCCCCGGCGACCGCCGGGTGCCGCACCGCCCGCACATCGACCAGGGGCGTCGTGCTGCGCAGCTCGATGACGGCCCAGACGCAGAGCAGCACCACCGCGACGACGGCGAGGCCCGCCGCCACGGCGAGGTGCCGGCTCCACAGATTCCCTTCGCCGGCGAGGAACAGCACCAGGAGCAGCGCAGCGGCCAGGACGACCGCGCCTGCCACGTCCACGTGGGCGGAGCGGCCTTCGGGGGCTTCGGGCATGGAGCGCCACGCGGTCAGGAGGGCGGCGGCGGTGACGACCAGGCCGAGGCCGTAGGCGGCCCGTACCCCGCCGAGCTCGGCGAGCAGTGCGGCCAGCGGGTAGCCGACGCCGGCCCCGATGATCGAGACCACCGAGATCAGGGCGATCACGGCCGCGCTGCGCTCCTCGGGGAGGTGGTCCCGGGCCACGCCCATCATCAGCGCCGTCAGCCCGAGCCCGATGCCCTGGGCCGCCCTGCCGGCCAGCAGCCACGCGAACGGCAGCGGCAGCACGGTGAGCGCGCTGCCGGCGACGACGACCGCCAGCGTGGCGAGGATCGTGGCCCGCCGGTGCCGGCCGGCTCCGAGCCGGCCCAGGACCGGCGTGGCGACGGCGCCGCTGAGCAGCGCGACGGTCAGCGTCCACTGCGCGCTGCCGAGCGAGACGTGGAACGAGGTCGCCACGCTGGTGATGAGCGGCGTCCCGAGGCTGGCGACCGCCGCCACGACCAGAGCGATGAACATCAGTGCGGGGACCAGCAGCCGCGCCTCGGAACGCGCCACCGGGAACGCCTTCACCGCGACCCCGCCGACCGGCTGCCCGGTCACTGCTTCGGCCCTTCGCGGTCCTGGCTTTCGAGCTCTGCCAGATGCTTCAGCGCCGGAAGGGCCGCCACCAGCGCCTCGACCTCGTCGCCGGTGAGCTCGCCGATCAACCGCTCGAACGCGTGGACGCCCGCCTGGCGCCGCGTCCGGACATAGGAGGCGCCGGCCTCGGTCAGGCACACCAGCGTGACCCGCTTGTCGGACGCGTCGCCCCGCCGCTCGACCAGGCCGGACTCCTCCATCACCCGGACCAGGGCGGTCATCGCGGGCTGGGTGACGCCCTCGACCGCGGCCAGATCGGTGATGCGCCGCGGTCCGGTCCGGTCCAGGGTGGCCAGGGTGGCGGCGGACGTCAGGCTCATGTCCCGGGGCAGGCGTCTCGCGGCCCTGGTGGCCAGGCCGTAGAGGGCTGCCCCGATGGCGGCGGACGCGCCAGGAGCGGTGTCTTGACGACTCATGCCCGAAGCATAGCATTTTTATATTCATAGTTTATGGAAATGGTCGACTGTCGCGGGCGGCGCGCCCCTTGAGCAGGCCGGCCCGCCGGATCCGGGTCAGTGCCAGGCCCAGCAGCCGGTCGGCGCGGTCGCCCTCGGCGAGCCGGTCGCGGAAGTCGGACAGCACGCTGTGGTGGAAGCTGGGGTCTTCCAGTTCCAGGCCGAGGGCGTACTTGAAGTCGATGCGGCAGCGCACCGCCTCGGCGGCCTGGCGGTCCGACAGGTTCAGCGCGTACTGCAGCACGCAGACGGTGGCCAGCTGCGCGGGCGAGAGCCCGGGGCGGCCGTCGCGCGGGTACCAGGCGGTGAAGTCCTCGTCGCTGAACAGGCCGTCGAGGCGGTCGCGGATCCACATCGCAGTGGTGCCGTGGGGATTGCTGGCCCGGGCGACCCGCACGGTCAGCGCCGGGATCTCGGCTCCGGGACGGGGCTGGAGGGACATGTCAGGCTCCTGGGGGACATGGGCAGAACGCTCCCACAAGCCTGAAGCAACGTCACGATCGTTGACTGTCCGTCCTCAAGATTCCCGGCAGAGTCCGACCCGGAAGACCTGGCGCACATCTCGCCGTACCTGACCGAACACATCAACCGGTTCGGCGAGTACAGCACCCACGAACTCGGCATCCAGCCCGAGGCGTACGACCCGAAACTCGACGTCGACTTCACCCCGCTGCGCGAGCAGGACCTGACCACCGCCGGTCTCGGCCAGGCTGCCTGAGCCATGAGGGAACTAGCTGGTGACGCCCTTCACGGGAGCGGGCCGGTATACCCCAGAATCCTGCTGCGAGGGTCAGCCTCCAAAACCGTGGCCCGGGCAGGTGATCCGATAGCGCTGCCGTGGGGGCGGGGTTTGTGACGGTTCTTGTGGGCCCTCGCCGTATTTCAGAGGGATACCCGCGCTGTTCTGCCAGCGGCAGAACACCGGCCGGACCGGGCTCGACGATCACTACAGTCCAGTCTCATGACGACGATTACGATGCGTACGGTCGAGTATCCGGCCGACGGTTTGACGATGATCGGGCACCTCGCGCTCCCGGCCGGTGTCGACCGCCGGCCCGCGGTGCTGCTCGGACCAGAGGGCATGGGGCTCAGCGACGTCGAGCGCCGCCGGGCCGATGCTCTCGCCGAGCTGGGATATATAGCGCTGGCCTTCGACCTTCATGGCGGGCGCTATTTGGGCGACCCCGAGGAGATGCTGGCCCGTTGCCTGCCGCTGCTCGCTGATCCCGAGCGGATGCGAGGCATCGGCCATGCGGCGCTCGATGTGTTGTGCACCGAACCGCGGACCGACCCCGACCGGATCGCCGCCGTCGGCTATGGCACGGGGGGTGCCGTCGGGCTGGAACTTGGGCGCGGCGGCGTCAGCCTGCGCGCGATCGGGACAGTCAACGCACTGACCACGGGCCGACCGGGCGAGGCGGCGCGCATTCGCTGCCCGGTGTGGGCCGGGGTCGGGTCGGAAGACCCGATCATGCCGCCCGAGCAACGGAACGCGTTCACCGCTGAGATGCAGGCCGCGGGCGTCGACTGGCGCCTCGCGGTCTACGGCGGCGCCTTGCACGCCTTCCATCACCCGCCGGTCGGCCACCCCGTGGTCCCCGGCGTCGGCTACCACCCACGGCACGCGCAGCGAGCCTGGCGCGACGTCGTCGACCTGCTCGCCGAGTGCCTGCCCGTGACGGAGGATCTGGGGCATGACCCAGGTAAGCATGCTGGCCCCGGGCACTGACAGTCCACTCCCCTCAAGTCAGCACAGCAGAAACGCATTCGGGCGGTTACTCGATCGCGGAGACGTATTCGCAACTACCGCAGTAAATGCCGGATTTACTGCGGCGGACCCTCTATCGCGATCATGCGACCTGCGGCGGGTCATTCCGGGCACCGAGGCGAGGTGTACGCATTTACTGCGGCAGAGCCGGAAGGGCGGGCGGGCGTGTCAGTCGAACCAGTGACCGAACTCAAGGGCGGGGGCGCGTTGCGTTTGCCGCGCGCCCGGGTGGTGTCCCTGTCTGCCCCTCCCGCGTCGTACACTGCGGCGGTCGAGCGGTACCTCACCAGCGCGGGCATCGCGAAGTCCTCCGCGCGGATCTACCGGATCTCGCTGACGACGTGGGGGTGGATGCTTGCCGGCGAACTGGCCCCACCGGGCCCGCCCGCCGGGGCGCGAAGCCGCCCGTCTTCCCCATCGCCTCGATCGACGACCCGGCTCTGCCGGAGGTACTGGCCGAACTGGCGGCGGACCGGGCGGACGAGATGGACGCCGACACCGTCAACCGGGAACTGTCCATCGCGCGCAAGGCGATCGGCTGGTGGCAGCGGCAGGGCTGGATCATCGTCGATCCGACGATCGGGATCGAGCGGCGGCCGGCGCCGCCGGACCGCACCAAGGCCCTGGCCGAGAACCAGATCGCCGCCCTGTGGTGCCTGGACGTCGCCCTGCGGGAGAAGACGCTGTGGAAGATGCTCTATGAGTCCGCCGCCCGGGCCGATGAGGTCCTGTGCCTGAACGTGGAAGACCTGTACCCGCAGGACAAGCGAGGCAAGATCACTGCCAAGGGCGGGGCGACCGAGTGGATTCACTGGCAGTCCGGCACCGCTCAGCTGCTGCCCCGCCTCATCGCCGGACGCACCCGCGGGCCGCTGTTCCTCACCGGCCGCAAGGCCCCGGCCGGCACGCCGTCGCTGGACGTGTGCCCGGAGACCGGACGGGCCCGCCTGTCCTACCGGCGGGCCGAGGAGATCTTCGAGTGCGCCACGCGGCTGCTGGCCAATCCGCTCGCCTCGCCCGAGGACATCGAGGACCTGGACGGCTGGACCCTGCACCGGCTGCGGCACTCCGCGCTCACGCACGACGCTGAGGGCGGCACATCGACCCCGATGCTGCTGGCCCGCTCCCGGCACGCCTCCGTCCGCTCCCTGGAACGCTACGCCCGCCTCGGTGTCGACGCGGTCGCCCGGCACGTCGCCGAGCGCGACCCCGCCGCACGCCGCCGGGCCCGGGTGCCTCAGCGGCCGGTGCGTCGTTGATCATGCTCCTGCGGCGCGGCAGGAACTACTGCGCGATCCCGATGACACCGCCAGTCAGGCGAGCCCCAGAGTTGCCGGTGGTGAGGGAGAGTTCAACGCCCCCTCTGCCGAGATCGTCCTCATCGGCGTGGACGACCAGCGCGCGCCCTACGACGCTGAGTGGACCGATCAGCTGCACCTGTTTGTCCGTGATGTCGAGCCGGGCCACGTCGCCTGATGGGGCTTCGATGTTTCCCAGGTCACCGGCGTGCCGTGCCGCGTCTTGGGGGCCGGCGTGCTGATGCCCGTGAGGGTTGTAATGCGCTCCAGTTGAGGTCAGCCCGTTGGTGATGTCGCCAAACTCGTGGATGTGTACGCCGTGCTTGCCCGGTGCGAGGCCATGGACCTCGATTTGAATCCTCGTCGGCGCACCCTCTGCAGCTTGTTCGAACGTCGCGATGCCGGACACCCCTGGTTCGCCGCGCAGGACGGCAACTGCCCGGACGACCCTCATGATCACCCCAGTGAGTATTGGCGAGCGGGCCCGCATATTCGGCGCCGCTCCCACAAAGTGTAGTGGCCCGACTCCGAAGCGTTCCACCAAAGCGGGCACTTATCACTGGATTGGATCCAGCGAGATGCTATCCACTGCGCCGTGTTCACGACGCTGGAGCGTGCTCGACTGCCCTCCCGCTCCAGGCGGCCGGCGGGAGGTGACGACTCCCGCCGGTCGCCTGGCTGCGTTCACCGACGCACTCGTAGCCGTCGTGCCCCGAAGACCCGCCTGCGCTGTCGTTACGCCCGGCCTGGGCGGCGGGGTCGCAGCGGCCGGTAGCCGGCCGGGTCGAGCTTGGCGAGCTCGGTGTCGACCTCGACGTTGATCGTGCCGAAGAAGTTCACGTTCTCACTGTGGGCCGGGGAGATGTGCGCGAGGAGCTCGTCGTCGACCGCCCGGCCCTCGGCGCGCATCTGCGCGATGGCCAGGCCGTAGTATTCCGTCGTCCAGGTCACCACCGCGTTGGTCAGCAGCGTCAGGCGCCATGCCTGCTCGGTCTGCGCCGCCAGGTGACGGTGCCGGATGGCGCCTTCGTGGGCGTACAGCAGACTACGGCGCAGGGAGTGCAGAGATTCGCCCTTGTTGAGCTGCCGGACGATCTTCCTGCGGTAGGCCTCGTCCGCCAAGTAGCGCGCGGCGTAGATCGTACGGCGAAGCGCCCCGTACTCCTTCAACGCGGCTGCCAGGGTGTTCTGGCCGGAGAAGGCGGACAGCTTGCCGACGATCAGCGAGGCGGTGGCGTGCCCGAACTTGATCGACCCTGCCAGGCGGAGCAGGTCGTCCCAGTTCTCCTCGATCAAGGGCGGCGAGGATCTGACCACGCCCGCTACAAGCGGAGCCATCGCTACCGTTCAATCCGTCAGCGTTACCGGCGCTGCTGCCGGGGTGTGCGAGGCCACGAAGCAGGCCCAGGCGTGGGCGGCTTCGGCGACCGGGGAGGCGCCGGCCACGTGGTCGGCCGCGAGGTCCTGCCAGCGGCGGGCCTCGGCCCGGGTGAAGACCCGCAGGGCCTGCGGCGGCGCCTCGTTCCACCCGGGTGTCTGTGAGGCCCATGTCCAGGCTTGTTCGGGGGTGTGGCCGCCGGTGGAGATGAGCCGCATCCCCCACAGGGCCGCGTCCGCCCACCCGGGGCCGAGTGACGGCCATGCCCAGTCGACGAGACGAGCCCGGCCCTGGCAGATGAGGACGTTGGTGGAGGCGGGATCGGTGTGCAGGAGACGTGATCCGGCGAGCTGGTCCTCATCCCGGGCGTCGCAGTAGTAGCCCCAGCGGTCCCACGCCGTGGGCAGGCGCAGCGGGGGGGTGGCGCAGGCTGCCAGCTCGCCCAGGGCTGCGGCGACGAGTGGGAGGTCCGTGGAGCCGGGGGTGTACTCGGACACCCGGCCCCGCAGGCCCTCGAAGGCGAGCAGGTGCCATCCGTGGGCGTGCAGGCGCCACAGGACGCGGGGGGCGCTGGACGGCAGGTGCGGGTTGACGGCCTGCTCCAGGTCCAGTTCGTCGACGGGTGACCAGTCGGGGCCCCACCATGACGTGCCGTCGTCGACAGAGCCGTCAGGGGCGGCGGCCGGGGTACGGTCGCGCTGCCCTTTGACGAAGACCGCCCGGCCGTCGCAGAGGGACAGCAGGGCTGCGGTGCCGGAGTTGGCGGCGTCCTCCGCGTCGGCCGCTGTGTAGGGCATGCCGAGCTGCCGCGCGACGGCGTCCCTCACGCCTTCGGGCAGCTTGGCCCAGTCCGTGTGCTCGACCGCCATCAGGTACCGGGAGGCGGGGGGTGCTGCGGCGGTGAGGGCGGGTTCTTGTCCGGTGTCACCGGGCCGGGCGGGCGGCCCTTGGGTGCCGGCGTCGAGGGGCCGCGCGGAGATGTGCGTGCCTCTGTCGTCATGGCGGGGAGCGTAGAGACCGTGCGCCGCCCCGGCTAGAGGGCGACGCTCCATTCGGCTTCCGCCCGGGATCAGCTCGCATCCGGTGCGGGATTCGCGGGTCCGGCAACCGAGGATGACGGCACTCCTCATGAGGCACCACCCCGCAGTGCCGACGCCTCAACCTCAAACATTGACGTCGAACTTCTCTTCGACGTCGTAGAGTATGTCCCCCTCGCCGGGGCGGATCTTGACTTCCACGCCGGTGTCGCTTTTCACCCGTACGCACGCCGACACCTGCCTCGCTGTAGCGGTGATCTCCACCGCGGGCGAGTTCTGCGTCGTCGCCACCCCACCGCCGGGAACGCAGGTTTCGGCCTCCGGGGACACTACCGTGGAGAACAATATGGTGGTCCCGGTCAAGGTGGAGAGCGATACCGGAGCCGAGGTCACGGTCCGGCCCAGCGGTAGGGCCACCGTTAAGGTCGCGAATGCTCTTCGCTTCTCCCTCTATGGGGTGTAGGCGGTTAGGCAGACGGACGGCCAGCGCCTGTACTGGCGCTGGCCGTCCATGATGTGTTGTTCTTCGATTTATTGGGAAATGTGCTCCTGTCGGTCCCTTGCTGGTGAACGGAAGGGGTTCAGGGGCGACCGAGGGCTCGGTGTGTCCAGCCGGGAGCCGGTGCGGCCCTGCTGAACGTCGGCGAGGTCGTCTGCTGGGACCACGAACAGCTCTGGACGACGGAGGTACGCGTGACCGAACTCTGGGCCGGCATGGACGCGGGCAAGAGCCACCACCACTGCGTGGTGATCGACGCAGACGGCACCAAGCGCCTGTCGCGGAGTGCTCCATCGTGGCAGTTGGCGTACCTCACGGACCGGTGCCTCGTCCGCAGGCGAAAGGCAGAAGCAGCCGTACGGCACATAGTACCGCGACTGCCGGTAGCCGACCCCGAGCGGCTGGACGAGCGCCGGGCCGCCGCGGGGATGAAGCCGCGTGCTATTTACGGTGCTCGGATGCGCTCCTTGGAGTTTATGCGGCGAGGTCGAGGTTGAGGATTTTGGCGGCCTTGCCGATGGAGCCGGGCATGAGGTGCCGGTAGATCGTGAAGGTGATGTCCAGACTCTTGTGTCCCATCCACTCGGCGACGTCGGTGATCGGGATGCCATGGGTGAGGCAGTTCGAGGCGAAGAAGTGCCGGAAGCTGTAGATGACCATGCCGTCGGGGATGTCCACCTCGCCGGCCTTCTTGATGTTCTTCCACTGGTTCGACAGGTAGTAGTGCGGGAACGTCTTGTCGGGGTCCCGGGGATGGCGCAGGAGGTAGCCGTCCACGGTGCCGTGCTTGCCCGCGTACCACTCGATGGTCTCCCTGACCCGGGCGGGAAGTGGAACGTCTCGGTAGTCGCCCGTCTTGCGGTGTTTGAGCCGCCCGTACTCCTTGGTCATCTGGTTCACCTGCTCGGTGATCCGGTAGACCTCGTCGGCCACGATGTTGTTGAGGTTGACCGCCGCGGCCTCGCCGTTGCGCATGCCGCAGCCGCTCATCAGGTCGGCGAACAGCATGAACGTGTCGTCTCCGGCCGCACGTATCTCCCGCAGCTGGGCCACCGAGGGGATCACCGCCCGCTTCGGGTCGTACTGCGGCGGCTTCACGCCTTCCAGCGGGTTCTCGTGGAAGAGCCCCAGCCGGTGCGCGTGCAGGAGAATCGATTTCAGTTTGTCGAAGGCGTTGGCCTGCGTCGCCAGTCCGGCACCGTTGCGCTCCATCGTCCGGATGACTCCGTCCACGACCTTGTGGTCGAACGTTTTCATCCGCCGGCTCTCCAGGGCCGGGAAGAGATGGTGCTCCAGCAGTGAGTCGAGGTGATGCAGCGAGGACTCGGCCAGGTCCCGCTGGCCGGCCTTCCACTCAGCGGCGTACTCCCCGAACCGCATCGCCCCGTACTTCGCGATGCGCTCCGCCCTGGCCTGGTTCCGGGGAGCCGCCTTCTTCTCGTTGTAGATTTCCGTCAGTCGCGTGATGGCCTTGTCCTGGTTCGCGAACCCCGACTCCTCCGCCTGCTTCCCCGACGCAGCCCGGTACCTGATCTTGTACAGGTGAGGGCACTTCGACCACCTCGACTGAGGATGCTCACACTCCTTGAAGAACGTACCCATACCCCGGGGCAAAGGCTTGGTTGCCATGCCTTGCTGACTCCTCTGGGACCCATGCTGACGGATTGCTGACCACCGATGGCCCAGAACATCCCTGACCTGCGCAAAGGCGCGAACGGCCAGGTACGTGGTGGAACTTCGTCGCGCGGACGGGGGAGGAGATCGCACATGCCCGCGAGGCCTGGATGACCGGCTCCCGCTTCGGCAGCGTCCATGGGTATGAGGGCCGCCGGCTCCGGGCGCCCGAGCTGCCGCCGGTGCCGCTCAAGCCGCGCGGCCGGGTCCGCTGAGACGCATGCGACAGGCCCCCACCTGGCACATGCCTGGTGGGGCCGGTGTGCACCCCGCGGTGTCCGGCGGGGTGCGACCGTACCGGCGGCGGCTAGCCGCCCAGGGCGCTCAGGCCCGGCACGAACGTCACCAGCAGGGGGACGGCCGGCACCAGCGCCGCCACGGCCGTCAGCCGCAGGCGCCGGCCCGTGGTCAGCCGGGGAGTGGCGGCCAGCAGGCGCTCGACGCGGTCCGGGACCTGGGAGAAGGGGGCGGGGCAGGGGCCGAACACGCCCCGGTCCTCATTGAGTTCGACCAGGGCGAGGGCGGTCGTCAGCCGGCCGAAGCGGCGGGAGGCCGAGTCGTCCGCCGCCAACTCCACCAGACGGTGCACCTGGTCGCGGAAGGCCGCGAACACCGGTACCCGCGGGAAGCCGTTCGCCAGCGCCGACGAGCAGTGCAGCAGCCAGTCGTGGCGGGCCCGTGCGTGCCCCTGCTCGTGCGCCAGCACCGCGTCCAGCTGGAAACCCTGCAGCCGGCGCAGCGCCGCCGTCGTGATCACCAGTTGCGGTGCGGCACCGGCCCGCAGCAGCCAGGCCTCGGGCCGCTCGCCCTCCAGTACCACCAGCGGCTCCCCGCCCCGCTCCTCGCCCGGCAGCAGGGGGGAGCGTACGAGCAGGTCGGCGCGGAGGCGACGGCGCCGGGCGCGGGCGGCGCGGACCTCACGGGTCAGCATCGCCGCCGTCCACAGGGCGCCGGTGGCCAGGAGGACGGCGAGGGGAGCCGCCCACGATCCGTAGGCGGTCAGGGCGTAGGCCTCGACCACGCCGTGCGGCGCGGGGGCGAAGACGTTGCCGCGCACGGCCGCCCAGGCGGCGCAGGCGCTCAGCGACATCGCGAGCGCGCAGCACAGCAGCACGGCGGCCACGACGCACTGCCACACCCACAGGGCCAGCACGGGTTCGCGGTCGGGCCAGTCGGCGCGGGTCAGCACCCGTGGCGCCATTGCCGCAGCCAGCCCACCGAGGACCAGCAGCGCGAGCGGGACCATCATGGCCGGCAGCCTATGAGCGCGGCGCCGCACCCGGTACGTTCCCGCGCGCGAAGTGACGCACGACACCGAGCGCCGCCCCGCTCACAGGGTGAGCAGCATCGCCAGCATCCCGATGCCCATGGACAGCCGGCACGCGCGGGTCAGCTCGGGCCGGCCCGCGCGCTCCCGGTCGTGTCCCGGCCGGCCGGCTCCGCCCGGCGCGGTGGCCACGCAGGGGACCATCGTGGCGGCACCGCGTACGACGTACACCGCGAAGTACACCAGCAGCAGGCCGGTGAGCAGCGGGGCACCCGCCGGCTCGCGGGCGGCCGCGGCGTGCCCGGCGTGGGCACCCGCGGGTGACCCGGCCATCGCCAGGGCCATGTAGACCATGGCGAACGCCCCCACCGCGTGGTGCAGGTGGTGCGCCCCGCGGTGCCTGCGTGCCAGCGCCAGCGTGCGCAGGCCGGCCGCCCCGAACACCGCCGCGAACACGGCGTGCCCCCAGGGGCGGGTGTCCAGCACGGCGGCCGGCACGGCCATCGCGGCCATGCCGAGCCCCATGAGTGCGTCGCCGCCCGCGGCCCGGCGCTCCCCCGCCGCGCCGGCCCGCGTACGGACCAGGCAGTACGCGCCCGTGGCCGCGCAGAGCACGACCAGCAACCACCCGACCAGCGGCGGTCCGTGCACGGCACACCTCCCCGGGACGCGCGTCCACCCTCGGAGAATGCCCGCCGCGGCCGCGTCACACGGGAGCGCACGGGCGCACAGGGGGAGCGCAGGCTGCCCGGACCGTGCTCCGGCGCAGCGCCGGAGCGGCTCTCCGGGCGCCCGCGCGGGCCATGGCGCACCGGGCGGGCGGGAACCTCAGATGCCCGGCCGGTACCGCATCGGGTGGTCCTCGGGTACCTCCACCACCGCGATGCGTACTCCATCGGGGTCCGCGATCCACATCTCGATCAGCCCCCACGGCTTCCTCTCCGGGGGCTCCAGCACCTCCACCCCGCGGCGCAGGAACTCCTCGTGCGCCTGCGCCGCGTCCGCGACCTGCAGCCACAGCTCCACGCCCGGCCCCGGTGGCGCGGGCGACCGGCCCGAGACCTCCAGGAACCCGCCGCCCAGGAAGTAGACGACGCCGCGCTCGGGGCCCGTGCCGAACTCGCGGTAGACCGCGAGGCCCAGCGCCCCGCCGTAGAAGGCCCGCGACCGCTCGGGGTCGGTCGGCCTCAATAACACCCTGCTGCTCAGTACATGCACCATGCCCGCGACTGTACGCAAACCTCCTCCGTTAGGGTCGTAGGTGCGCCCGACACCGCACGGAGAGGACCCCGCAGCACATGGAGACCACCAGGAGCCGTACCGCCGGGCCGGTATTCCGGACGGCGGCCGTCGCCGATGTGCCGGTACTGGTCGAACTGGTCGAGTCGGCCTACCGGGGCGATGCCAGCCGCGCGGGCTGGACGACCGAGGCCGACCTCCTGGAGGGGCAGCGCACCGACCCCGAGGGCGTCCTGGCCGTGGTCACCGACGAGAACAGCCGGCTGCTGGTGGTCGAGGCCGACGGCGAGACGGTCGCCTGCTGCCACCTCGAACACCGCGGTGACCACGTCTACTTCGGCATGTTCGCGGTCCGTCCGACGGCCCAGGGCGGCGGCCTCGGCAAGCTCGTCATGGCGGAGGCCGAGCGCCTGGCGCGCCGGGAGTGGGGCGCCCCGGCGATGCACATGACCGTGATCAGGCAGCGCACCGAGCTCATCGCCTGGTACGAGCGCCGCGGCTACCGGCGCACCGGGCGGACCAGCCCCTTCCCGTACGGCGACGAGCGGTTCGGCATCCCGCAGCGCGACGACCTCGAATTCGAGCTGCTGGTCAAGGAACTGGCGTAACGCCGGGGCCGGCCCCCGCGGCCGGCCTCACAGCCGGCCCGCCTCCACCAGCCGGCGCAGGAAACGCCGCGTCCGCTCCTGCCGTGGCTCGCCGAAGACCTCACCGGGCGTGCCCCGCTCCAGCACCACGCCGTCGTCCAGGAAGCACACCTGGTCGGCGACGTCCCGGGCGAAGCCCATCTCGTGCGTGGCCAGGACCATGGTCATCCCCTCGTCCTTCAGGCCGCGCACGACGTTCAGCACCTCGCCGACCAGCTCCGGGTCGAGGGCCGCGGTGATCTCGTCGAACAGCAGCAGCCGGGGCCGGGCCGCCAACGCGCGGACGATCGCCACGCGTTGCTGCTGGCCGCCGCTGAGCCGGTCGGGGTACTCGCCCGCCTTGCCGCCCAGGCCCAGCCGCTCCAGCAGCTCGCGCGCCCGCTCCTGCGCCTCCGCGCGCGGCACGCCGTGCACCCGGCGCGGGGCGAGGGTGATGTTCTCCAGCACGGTCATGTGCGGGAAGAGGTTGTACGCCTGGAAGACGACACCGATGCGGCGGCGCACGGTGTCCGGGTCCACGCGCGGATCGGTGATCTCCTCGCCGTCGAGGAAGATCGCGCCGTCGTCGATCTCCTCCAGCAGGTTCGCGCACCGCAGCAGCGTCGACTTGCCCGAACCGGACGCGCCGATCAGCGCGGTGACCGTGTGCGGGGCGACCTCCAGGTCCACGTCGCGCAGCACCACCGAACCCCCGAAGGTCTTGCGCACGGCTTCCAGCCGCAGCACCGGCTCGTCCGTCCGCTCGCTCATACGATCCCTCCCTGGGCACGGCGGCGGTCCATCCGGGCGGTGACCGAGTCGGTGAACCGGGTCATCGGGACGGTGAGGGCAACGAAGATCAGCCCGGCGACGACGTACGGGGTGTAGTTGAAGCTCTTGCTCGCCGCGATCTGCGCCGCGTAGACGGCGTCGACCGCGCCCGCGATGGAGACCAGCCCGGTGTCCTTCTGCAGCGAGACCAGGTCGTTCAGGAGCGGCGGTACCACGCGCCGCACGGCCTGTGGCAGGACCACGAAGCGCAGCGTCTGGCCGCTGCCGAGCCCCAGCGACCGGGCGGCGGCGCGCTGGCTGGGGTGGACGGACTCGATGCCGGCCCGGAACACCTCGGCCACATAGGCCGAGTACGTCAGTACCAGCGCCGTACCGCCCAGCAGCACCGGATCGGTGGTCACGCCCTGCAGCCGCAGCGCCGGGACGCCGAAGACCACCATCAGCAGGCAGATGATGAGCGGCAGCCCGCGGAAGAAGTCGGTGTAGGCGGTGGCGAGTGCGCGCAGCGGGAAGAACACCGGGCCGCGCAGGGTGCGGGCGACGGCGATCAGCATGCCGAGGACGAGCACCGCGGCACCGCAGACGACCAGCAGCCGGAAGTTGAGCCAGAGGCCGTCGAGGATCTGCGGCAGGGCCTCGCGGGCGTAGTGGGCGCTGAAGAACGTCTCACGTGTGCGCGGCCAGCCCGGCGAGTTGACGACGACGAGGAAGAGCACGACGCCCGTGACGAGGGTGCTGACGGCCGCGACGGCCGTGGCCCGGCGGGTCCGCGTCCGCTTGAACCGCTCCCGCTCGACGCGGCGCGCGGAGGGCACGTACCCGTCGTCGGCCGCCGCCGACGGCCGCGCGTCCTGCGGCTCCTGAGCCTCGTACGGCTTGGGCACCGTGTCCCCGGCCGTCATGTGAGCACCGGGGCGCCGGCGGTGTCGGACAGCCACCGCTTCTCCAGCCGGGCGAGCGTGCCGTCCTCGCGCAGCGCGTCGACGGCGTAGCTGACGCAGCCGGTGATGCGGCTTCCCTTGTCGAGTACGAGCCCGAACTGTTCCGGCTTCCCCTGTGCCTCGCCCTTGGCGGCCTTCGGGTCGAACTGACCGACGATCCTCGCCTCGGGGACCTCGGCCGAGGTGATGGAGAAGGCGGTGGGCAGGTCGACGACGATCGCGTCGACCTGGCCGTTCTTGAGCGCCGTCTTGGCGTAGTCGTTCTTCTGGAAGACGGCGGGCTCCCGGTCGGGCTTGATGACGTCGTTGAGGACGTCGAGGCTGGTGGTGCCCACCTGGGCGCCGATCCTGGCGTGCCTGAGGCCGGCGACCGTGGTGGCCTTGGCGGCGTCGGAGTTCTTGAGCGCGATGACGGCCTGCCGCACTTCGTAGTAGCCGGAGGAGAAGTCGACGGCCCGGCGGCGCTCGTCGCTGATGGAGATCTGGTTGATGTCGAAGTCGAACTTCTTCGCCCCGGGTGCGACGGAGGTGTTGAAGGGGACGGTCCGCCAGAGGACCTCGGACCGTGCGTAGCCGAGCCTGTCGGCGACGGCGTAGGCGACGGCCGACTCGAAGCCCTTGCCGCTCGCGGGGTCGTCGCCGAGGAACCAGGGGGCGTAGGCGGGCTTGTCCGTGCCCACGGTGAGCTTCCCGGCGGCCTGGGTGGCGAGCCGTCCCTTCGTGCATGCGGCGGCCTTCTCCGCGGGGGACGTGGGGGGCTTCGCGGCGTCGGTGTCGTCCTGCGGGGCGCAGCCGGCGGCCGCGGCGACAAGGAGCGCGAGGGCGGCGGCCAGGCGTCTGGGGTGGGTGGCGACGGGCATGGCGCGAGACTGGCAGCGCCCGATGTGATCTGTCCAGGTCAAGATCACGAACCGTCCGAATGGCGGACGGTTGTTGCCGGTACATGAACGGCCCCGGGAGGGGGCGGCCCGGCGGGGCCGCACGCATGGCCGGGATCCGGTGGCTGAAAACAGCCGGTGCATCTGGTGGGCCGGGAGTGCCGCAAGTGAGGGTTGGCCATGCTTGGTCCCCCGGATGGGGGAGCCCGGCAGGAAAAACAGCTGCACGACGGCGGGTCGACAGGATAATTTATCGCTCAACCCCTTGAGGTGAAGAACCGCGCACGGATACGGTGTCTTAACGCCAGGTTCTCCCGAGGAGGGGCACTCGTGACGGAAATTCTTGCGTCGACAGTGGCAAAATCCGACATTTTGTCTGTTGATCGCGTAGTGGAGCACCCGGCATGGGCTGCTCTCAAGGCCGCAGTAGAGACGATTCGGCCGTGGCAGTCCGCCGACGGGTCCATCGACCTGGAGGCCGAGGGCGCTCCACCGGGCCCGGCGGTCCGGGCCGAGACCGAGACCGTCATAGCGGCGGTCGAGCAGCTCTCCCCGCTCCTTCCGCACGACGTGGAGTACCACCAGGCCCTGGTCGCCGACCTGCGCCGGTGGGCCGACAAGGGCTTCGGCGTGCCGGACTTCCTCGACTCGCTGCTGGCCTTCCAGCCCGCCGCGCAGCGCGCGGACGGCCTCCAGCACCTCGTGCTCTTCCCCATGTACACCCAGAACGGCAACCCCGACCGCAACTTCGAGGCCGTCGTCCTGCGCGTCGTCTGGCCGGAGTGGCTCGCCGAGCTGGAGCGCACCCGCTACGACAACCCGCTCTTCCTCGGCATCACCTTCGAGGACTTCACGGCGGGCTACGACACCAACTCCGCGGTGCTCTTCCCCGAGACCATCGCCGTCCGCCAGGCCCCCGAGCGCTTCACCTGGGGCGGCATCTTCTGCGACCGCGAGGCGGCCCGCTTCCGCCGCATCACCGAGGCCGCGGTGGAGACCCTGCGCCTGGACCTCCCGGCCGACATCACCGACATGATCGGCGACCAGGAGCGCTGCCAGCAGGCGTTCGTCCTGTGGGACATGGTCCACGACCGCACCCACAGCCACGGCGACCTGCCGTTCGACCCCTTCATGATCAAGCAGCGGCAGCCGTTCTGGATGTACGGTCTGGAGGAGCTGCGCTGCGACCTCACGGCCTTCAAGGAGGCCGTCAAGCTCGAGGCCGACGGGTACGCCCAGGCCCGTGACGTGCAGTTCGCCGTCCTCTTCGACCGGATGTTCCGCTTCCCCATCACCGGCGAGCGGGTCCGCAACTACGACGGTCTCGGCGGCCAGCTGCTCTTCGCCTACCTCCGCAAGCACGACGTCGTACGCTGGACGGACAACACTCTGCACATCGACTGGGACCGTGCTCCGCAGGTCACCAACCAGCTGTGCGGCGAGATCGAGAAGCTCTACCGCGACGGCATCGACCGCCCCAAGCTGGTCCACTGGTTCGCCGCCTACGACCTCGTCTCGACCTACCTCGCCCCGCACCCCGGATCCGTGTGGGCCAAGGGCCCCGAAGCCCTCGACCTCGATCAGCCGCCGCGCAAACTGGTGGACGACGTGCTCCCGGACGAGTTCCCGCTCAGCATGTTCTATGAGGCCCTTGCCAAAAAGCTGCGCGGCGTGATCGTCTCGACCAAGGGGATCACTGCCGCGGACATGACGGCGGTGGCGGCATGAGCGAGCAGGAGCGCATGAGCGAGCACGACGAGCAGCAGGAGAAGGAGGCGACGACCATGAGCACTCCGAGGAACGGCAACGGCCCGCTGGAGGGCGCCGTCGTGGCGGTGGCGGGAGCGGCCGGCCCGGCGGGCCGGGCCGCCCTGCTGCGGCTGGCGGAGGCCGGGGCGACGGTCGTCGCCTCCGACGCGGACGCGGCCCGCCTCGCCGAGGCCGTGGACGCCGCCCGCTACGCCCACGGCGGGGCCACCGTCACCGGCGACACCGTGGACCTGCTCGACCTGGACGCCGCCCGCGCCTGGGCCGACCGCACGGAGAAGGAATTCGGCCGCATCGACGGCCTGGTCCACCTGGTGGGCGGCTGGCGCGGCTCGGCGACGTTCGCCGAGACCGACCTCGCGGACTGGGACCTGCTGGAGAAGCTGCTCATCCGTACCGTCCAGCACACCTCGCTGGCCTTCGAGGGCCCCCTGGCCCGCAGCGGCAACGGCCGCTACGTGCTGGTCAGCGCCGCGGGCGCCAGCAGGCCCACCGCCGGCAACGCCGCCTACGCCGCCTCCAAGGCCGCCGCCGAGGCATGGACCCTCGCGCTCGGCGACTCCTTCCGCAAGGCGGGGGGCGACGACGCCCCGCCGGCCGCCGCCACCATTTTGGTGATCAAGGCGCTGGTGCACGACGCGATGCGCGCCGAACGACCGAACGCAAAGTTCGCGGGCTTCACGGACGCCAAGGACCTGGCCGAGGCCATCGTCGGCGTCTGGGAGAAGCCCGCCCAGGAAGTGAACGGAAGCCGTCTGTGGCTGACACCGCAACTGTGACCCGGCCCCCCTCGGCGCAGACCGACGCGATACGCCGCCACGACCCGGAGCTGCGCGGCTTCGCCAGCGACAACTACGCGGGCACGCACCCCGAGATCCTTGCGGCGCTCGCCCTCGCCAACGGCGGTCACCAGGTCGCGTACGGAGAGGACGACTACACCGCCCACCTCCAGGACGTGATGCGCGCCCACTTCGGGCCGGCCGCCGAGGCCTTCCCGGTCTTCAACGGTACGGGCGCCAACGTCGTCGCCCTGCAGGCCGCCACCGAGCGCTGGGGAGCGGTGATCTGCGCCGCCAGCGCGCACATCAACGTCGACGAGTGCGGCGCGCCCGAGCGCGTCGGCGGCCTGAAGCTGCTCAACGTGCCCACCGAGCACGGCAAGCTCACCCCGCAGCTGATCGACCGCGAGGCCTTCGGCTGGGACGACGAGCACCGGGCCCAGCCACAGGTCGTCTCGATCACCCAGACCACCGAGCTGGGCACCTGCTACACGCCCGAGGAGATCCGGGAGATCTGCGACCACGCCCACGAGCGGGGCATGAAGGTCCATCTCGACGGCGCGCGCATCGCCAACGCGGCCGCCACCCTCGGCGTCCCGCTGCGGGCCTTCACCACCGACGCCGGCGTCGACCTGCTCTCCTTCGGCGGCACGAAGAACGGCATGCTCTTCGGCGAGTGCGTGGTCGTCCTCAACCCGGACGCGGTGCGGGCGATGAAGCACGTGCGCAAGATGTCGATGCAGCTCGCCTCGAAGATGCGCTTCGTCTCCGCCCAGTTCGAGGCGCTGCTCTCGGGCGACCTGTGGCTGCGCAGCGCGGCGCACGCCAACGCCATGGCGGCACGGCTGGCCGAGGGCGTACGGGCCGTGGACGGCGTCGAGGTCCTGCACCCCGTCCAGTCCAACGCCGTCTTCGCCCGGCTGCCGCACGACGTGAGCGAGCGTCTGCAGAAGCGCTACCGCTTCTACTTCTGGGACGAGACGGCCGGCGACGTCCGCTGGATGTGCTCCTTCGACACCACCGAGGCGGATGTGGACGCCTTCACCGCGGCCGTCGCCGAGGAGATGGCAAAGCAGTAGCAGCCGTACGTCACACCCCCGGGCGTGACGTACGGACGTACGGACACCGGAGCCCCTGGCCGCGCACTGCGTGGCCAGGGGCTCTACGGCGTTCCGCGTACTAGTGCCGGTCCGGGGCCGAGGCCTGGGCCGGAGTCGGGGCCGTGCCGCCCAGGTGGGCAGGGATCCACCAGCTGTCGCCCGGGCCCTCCGCGCGCACGGGATAGGCGCGCTGAGCCGACTCCAGCAGGCCCTGGACGCGGGAGCGGACGCGCTCGGTGACGGTCTCGGCGGACTCGTCCGCCTCGGCGGCGATCGGCTCACCCACCCGTATGGCCACGGGGATGTGGTTGCGGCCCAGATTGCGCTTGTGCCCCTTGGTCCACAGCCGCTGGGTGCCCCACAGCGCCATCGGCACCAGCGGCACCCCGGCCTCCTGCGCCAGCCGCGCCGCGCCGGACTTGAAATTCTTGAGCGTGAAGGACGTGGAGATCGTCGCCTCCGGGAACACGCCGATGATCTCACCCGAACGCAGGGCGGAGAGCGCGTGCCGGTAGGCCTCCATGCCCGCCGCGCGGTCGACGGGGATGTGCTTCATCGCCCGCATGAGCGGCCCGGACACCTTGTGCCGGAACACGGAGTCCTTCGCCATGAAGCGCACCAGCCGCTTGGCGGGGCGGGCCGCCAGACCGCAGAAGACGAAGTCGAGGTACCCGATGTGGTTGCTCACCAGCACCGCCCCGCCGCGCTGCGGAATGTGCTCGGCGCCCTGGATGTCGAAGCGCAGGTCGAGCGCCTTGAACATGGTGCGGGCGGCACCGATCACCGGGGGGTAGACGAGTTCTGCCATATCGGGAAGGTCCTTCCAGGCCTGGGGAGGGTGCTCCCACAAAAATGGTGAAGGCGTACGGTGCTGAAGTTACGCGGCCGTAGGGTGTCGGCTTCCGGCAGATCGTGCCTGAATGCCCGGGCTGCGGGCCAGCGCGGAGGGCCCGTGGGTCGCGAGATCCTCGTCACGTCGCGAAATTTTCCCGGTTTTCCCCGCGCTTGAGGAAGAGACCGGACACGAATGAAGGAGGACACGCGTGCCCGTGCGGTACGACGAGGAGGCGGGGCGGGACGGCGACGGCCGGCTGCTGAGCGCCGCGGAGATCGGCGCGGAGCTCGGGCCGCGGGCCACGCTCGTGCAGTTCTCCAGCGCCTTCTGCCGCCCCTGCGGGGCCACACGGCGTGTTCTCGCGGACGTCGCGGCGATGGTCGGGGGCGTCGCCCACGTCGAGATCGACGCGGAGGCGCGGCTGGAGCTCGTCCGCGCCCTGGGCGTCAGTGCCACGCCCACCACACTCGTCCTCGACGCCCGCGGCCGCATCGTGCGCCGCGCCACCGGACAGCCGCGCAAGGCCGATGTCATCGCGGCGCTGGGCGCGGCGGTCTGACAGGCCGTGATCCGCCTCCCAGATACCCGGGGTCCCTTGACGCTGCGCACCCTGAATCGTCACTGTGACGCTATGTGGCCCGGCCCCCTTCTCCGTCGTCTCCACGGACGCGCGTACGTGGATCTCCTGCGGACTGCGAGCGCGCGCTGTCCGAGTCCGTGAGCACCTGCACCGTTCCGCTCCCGGCTCCACCCCTCGGCAGCCCGATCCCCCGGCAGAAGGACCCCTCCATGACGGCCTCGCCCGACCTCGGCACCCACCGCCCGGCCACCCCCGAACTGCTGCGCTCGGTCTTCCGCAGGCACGCGGCGGGCGTCGCCGTGATCACCGCCCACGGCACGCGCCCGGCCGGCTTCACCGCGACCTCCCTGACCTCGGTGGCCGCAGAGCCCCCGCTCGTCTCGTTCGGCGTCGGCACCGGCTCCTCCAGCTGGCCCGTCCTGGCGGAGGCCGGCCACGTCGGGGTGCACATACTCGGCGAGCACCAGCAGGAGCTGGCCGCCACCTTCGCGCGCAGCGGCGCCGACCGCTTCGCCCCGCCCACCCGCTGGTACCCCGGGCCCCACGGCGTGCCGGTGCTGCAGGGCGTGCTGGCCTGGATGGTCTGCCGTGTGGTGGCCCGCGTGCCGGCCGGTGACCACCGCCTGGTGCTGGCCGAGGCGGTGGCCGGCGACCCGGGCGGGGACGGCCGCCCGCTCCTGTACCACCAGGGCCGCTTCAACGGATTGCGCGACTGATACATCCCCTTCCGCCGCGTTGGGCAGATCACAGTCGGCCGGCCTTGATTTCGGTGGGCGCGCTCGCTGTACTGACGAGTAACATTCTGGTCGGGCGCAGCCCGCACCGACCGGGGGTCCGCCCCACAAGGCGCCTATGCTGCGTGCCAAGGCAGCTTTGATAGAGACGATGCAGTAGGAGAGCCGGCGTGAGCTTGAGGATCGTTGTCTGTGTGAAGTACGTGCCCGACGCCACCGGCGACCGGCACTTCGCCGAGGACCTGACCGTCGACCGCGACGACGTGGACGGCCTGCTCTCGGAGCTCGACGAGTACGCGGTCGAGCAGGCGCTGCAGATCGCCGACGAGGCGGACGCCGAGATCACCGTGCTGACCGTCGGCCCCGAGGACGCCAAGGACGCGCTGCGCAAGGCGCTGTCCATGGGCGCCCACAAGGCCGTCCACGTCGAGGACGACGACCTGCACGGCACCGATGCGCTGGGCACCTCGCTGGTGCTGGCCAAGGCCATCGAGCACGTCGGCTACGACCTGGTCATCTCCGGCATGGCGTCCACCGACGGCGGCATGGGCGTCGTCCCGGCGATGCTCGCCGAGCGCCTGGGCGTGCCGCAGGTGACCCTGCTCTCCGAGGTCGCGGTCCAGGACGGCAAGGTGACCGGCCGCCGTGACGGCGACGCCGCCAGCGAGCAGCTGGAGGCCTCCCTCCCGGCCGTCGTGTCCGTGACCGACCAGTCCGGCGAGGCCCGCTACCCGTCCTTCAAGGGCATCATGGCCGCCAAGAAGAAGCCGGTGGAGTCCCTGGACCTCTCCGACCTCGGCATCGACGCCGACGAGGTCGGCCTCGAGGGCGCCTGGACCAAGGTCGACGAGGCCACGGAGCGCCCGGCCCGTACGGCCGGCACGATCGTCAAGGACGAGGGCGAGGGCGGCAAGCAGCTCGCCGAGTTCCTCGCGGGCCAGAAGTTCATCTGAGCTCCTGACACCCGATCCTCTCAACCGCCCTCGCAATTTTCGCAGGAGTGCAGATCCATGGCTGAAGTCCTCGTCTACGTCGACCACGTGGACGGCGCCGTCCGCAAGCCCACCCTTGAGCTGCTGACCCTCGCCCGCCGCATCGGCGAGCCCGTCGCCGTGCACCTCGGTGCCGGCGCCGACACGGCCGCCGCGACGCTCGCCGAGTACGGCGCGGTCAAGGTCCTCGCCGCCGACGCCGCCGAGTTCGCCGACTACCTCGTCGCGCCCAAGGTGGACGCGCTCGAGGCCGCGTACAACGCCGTCTCCCCGGCCGCCGTCCTCGTCCCCTCCTCCGCTGAGGGCAAGGAGATCGCGGCCCGCCTCGCGGTCCGCATCGGCTCCGGCATCATCACCGACGCCGTCGACCTGGAGGCCGGCGACGAGGGCCCGGTGGCCACGCAGTCCGTCTTCGCGGCCTCGTACTCCACCAGGTCCCGCGTCACCAAGGGCACCCCGGTCATCACCGTCAAGCCCAACTCCGCCGCCCCGGAGGCCGCCCCGGCCGCCGGCACGGTCGAGCAGCTGGCCGTCTCCTTCGGCGAGAAGTCCACCGGCACCAAGGTCGTCTCCCGCACCCCGCGCGAGTCCACCGGCCGCCCGGAGCTGACCGAGGCCGCGATCGTGGTCTCCGGCGGCCGCGGCGTGAACGGCGCCGAGAACTTCCCGCTCATCGAGTCCCTGGCCGACTCCCTCGGCGCGGCCGTCGGCGCCTCCCGCGCCGCCGTCGACGCCGGCTGGTACCCGCACACCAACCAGGTCGGCCAGACCGGCAAGTCCGTCTCGCCGCAGCTGTACATCGCGGCCGGCATCTCCGGCGCCATCCAGCACCGCGCCGGCATGCAGACCTCGAAGACGATCGTCGCCATCAACAAGGACGCCGAGGCCCCGATCTTCGAGCTCGTCGACTACGGCGTCGTCGGCGACCTCTTCCAGGTCGTCCCGCAGCTGACCGAGGAGATCACCTCCCGCAAGGGCTGATCCCCGGCGCACCGCCCGTGCCCTCCGCCCCCGGCCGTCCGGCCGGGGGCGGAGGGCTTCGTCGTGCCCGCCCGGGTGCCGCGTCCGTTTGGGTGACCTTGGGCGGTGCGGGGGTGTCCGCCGGAGCCGGACGCTGGAAGAGATACGGGCGGACCACTGGCCAGTGCGCGCGGCCGCGCGGATGCGAGGAAGACCCATGCAGAGTGACCGGACCGACACCGTGACGCGGTTCCTCCACGCCCTGAGCCCCGCGAGCCGCGAGGACGTCCAGCAGCTGCCGCGTGAGCAGCAGGAGAAGATGGCCGCGGAATGGGAGAACCACCTCCGCGACGACACGGACCTGATGTCGCTGAGCGAACTGGACCCGGCCACGGCCGAGAACCGGGCGGCGGAGGGCGTCGCCAGGGAATTCTTCTGACGCGGCGACGGTCGCCTGCGCCCCGTTCTCCGCTGCCACGACGGGCGGGGCCGGGCGCCGGTGGGGGACGACGCCGGGCCGCCGGGCGGAACGTCCGGGCGGACGCGTCCGACGGCCGGGCGCCGGGACGGCGATGGAAGAGGCCTGTTACCGCGGGCTTCCTCCCCGGAGGCCATGGGCTTCCCCGAAGGGTGGTTCCCGCTGCGCGGTGAGCCACCCTCCGTGCGTTCGCGGAGGCGGAGGTGTTGACCGCCTCGCTGTCGCCTGGCTAACTTCGCGGCTGCGGATGGTCGATTCCGCACAGCGGAAACGCGGAGGGTGGCATGGAGCAGCAGCGGACGGTCGCGACGACCTTCGGGCCCGCGGTGAGCGAACGGATCGGGGCCTCCCTTGCCGGCGTCGACGCGGAGCTCGCCCGGCGGTACCCGGGCGACCCGGGCACGCGGCAACCCGTTCACACCGTCTACGTCCCGGCCGACGTCTTCGCGGCCGGAACCATCCGCTCGTGGGGTGAGCAGGCACTCGCCGCCCTCGACGAACACGCCCCCGACGCGGGGAGTTTCGCCGCCGTGCTCGGCCTGCCCGACGAGCTCGCCGGGCCGGTGTACGAGCGCGTGCGGGCGAAGCTCGGGCGCGAGCCGGTCGAGGACCTGCGCATCGACTTCGAGGACGGCTACGGGCCGCGCCCCGACGCCGAGGAGGACGCGGCGGCGGCCAGTGCGGCACAGCTGGTGGCCGCGGCGTCCGGCGACGGCACCTCGGCTCCCTACATGGGCATCCGCATGAAGTGCATGGAGGCGGCCGTACGCGACCGGGGGATACGGACCCTCGACATCTTCCTCACCACCTTGACGGAGGCGGGCGGACTGCCCGGCGGGCTCGTGCTCACCCTGCCCAAGGTCACCTACCCCGAGCAGGTGACCGCGATGGTGCGGCTGGCCGAGGAGTTCGAGAAGGCCCACGGCGAGCAAGCCGGGCGCATCGGCTTCGAGATCCAGATCGAGACCACCCAGGCGGTGCTCGGCGCCGACGGCCGGGCCACCGTCGCCCGCCTGATCGACGCGGGGCAGGGGCGCGTCACCTCGCTGCACTACGGCACCTTCGACTACAGCGCCGCGTGCGGGGTCGCCGCCGCCCACCAGTCGCCGGACCACCCGGTGGCCGATCACGCGAAGGCCGTCATGCAGGCCGCGGCGGCCGGCACCGGGGTGCGGCTCTCGGACGGCTCGACCAACGTGCTGCCCGTCGGCGCGACCGCCGACGTCCACCGGGCCTGGCGCCTGCACCACCGGCTCGTGCGCCGCTCCCTGGCACGGGCGTACTACCAGGGCTGGGACATGCACCCGGGCCATCTGCCCACCCGTTACGCCGCCGTCTACGCCTTCTACCGCGAGGGGCTGGAGGCGGCCGCCGCACGCCTCGTGGCGTACACCGCCCGGGCCGGGGGAGCGGTGATGGACGAGCCGGCCACCGCCCGGGCGCTCAGCGGCTATCTGCTGCGCGGCCTGGACTGCGGCGCGCTGGACGCCCAGGAGGTGGCCGCTCTGACCGGGATGGGCCGCGCAGCCCTGGACCGGCTGGCGGGGCGTACGGGCGCCGGCTCCGCCGGCTAGGGCTCCACGGGCGGGAGTTCGCCGGAGCCCCGGGCGATGAGCCGTGTCGTCAGCTCCACGCGGCGCGGTGCGTCCTGGGCCCCGTCCAGGCGCCGGAACAGCAGTTCCGCGGCCGTACGGCCGAGGCGGGCGGCGTCCTGGGCGATCACGGTGATGCCGGGGGAGAGAAGGTCGGCGAGTTCGAGGTCGTCGAAGCCGACGAGGGCGACCGGCCGGGGCAGGCGGGCTATGACACGGATGACCGTGACGCTCACCCGGTTGTTCCCCGCGAACAGGGCGGTCACCGGCTGCGGCCCCGTCAGCATGCGCTCCGCCCCGGCTCGTACGTGCCCGGCGGCCGTGGGGCCCAGGGACACCCAGGAGTCGTCCACGGGCAGGCCCGCGTCGGCCATCGCGGCCCGGTAGCCCCGCAGCCGCTCGGCGGCGGTATGGATGCGGGGCCGGTCCCCGATGAAGCCGATGCGGCGGTGGCCGTGGGCGATCAGATGGGCCACGCCGTCGCGGGCGCCGCCGAAGCTGTCGGAGAGCACCGCGTCGGCGTCCAGCAGCCCGGCCGGGCGGTCGGCGAAGACGGTGGCCACGCCCGCCGCGATCTCGGGCTCCAGGTAGCGGTGGTCGTCGCCCGCCGGGATGACGATCAGGCCGTCGACGCGGCGGGCGCAGAAGGCCAGGGCCAACTCCCGCTCCCGCTCGGGGTCCTCGGCGCTGGAGCCGTTGATGAGGAGGGCGCCGTGCGCGCGGGCCACCTCTTCGACGGCCCGGTTCAGCGGTGCGTAGAACGGGTCGGCGAGATCCTCCAGGACCAGCCCGATGGAGGCGGTACGGCCCTTGCGCAGGATGCGGGCGCTGTCGTTGCGGCGGAAGCCGAGGGCCGTGATCGCCTCCCGCACGCGCCGCTCGGTGTCCGGGGTGACGCCCGGTTCGTCGTTCACCACGCGTGAGACGGTCTTCAGGCCCACCCCGGCGCGCGCGGCGACGTCCTTCATCGTCGGGCGGCTGCCGTAGCGGGGCTGCGGACCGCGGGGGGTCCCGGCGGTGCGGCGGCTGTCGGTCACGGGCGCTCGTCCTTTGCGCGGAGGGGCCTTGGATGCACGGAGGTGAGGTCGAGCATAGAGCCTGGACAACGTTGTCAGAGCCGGGGAGACTGATGCCCGGGCCACCCCCTTCGCACCCGCTGGACCAGGAGAGACCGTCACCGTGCATACCGTCCCCGGCGAGCTCGTCGCCGCTCTCGACATCGGCGGCACCAAGATCGCCGCGGCGCTGGTGGACGGCGGTGGCCGGCTGCTCGTACGCGCCCAGCAGCCGACTCCGGCGCGGGAGGACGCGGCGACCGTGATGGGCACGGTGGTGGCCGTTCTCGACGAGCTGGCCGCCTCCGCCCACTGGCCGCGAGTACGGGCCGTGGGCATCGGCAGCGCGGGGCCGGTCGACGCCCTCGCCGGAACGGTCAGCCCGGTCAACGTGCCCGGCTGGCGCGGGTTTCCGCTGGTCGCCGAGGTGTCCGGACGGGTGGCCGGCCTGCCGGTGGTACTGGTCGGCGACGGAGTGGCGATGACCGCCGCCGAACACTGGCAGGGCGCGGCCCGGGGCCGGGCCAACGCGCTGTGCATGGTGGTGTCCACCGGCGTCGGCGGCGGCCTCGTCCTCGACGGCCGCCTGCACACCGGACCTACAGGCAACGCCGGTCACATCGGGCACATCAGCGTCGACCTCGACGGCGATCCGTGCCCCTGCGGCGCCCGCGGCTGCGTGGAGCGCATCGCCAGCGGCCCGAACATCGCCCGCCGGGCGCTGGAGGCGGGCTGGCGCCCGGGGCCGGACGGCGACACGAGCGCCGCGGCCGTCGCGGGGGCGGCCGGCGCGGGCGACCCCGCCGCGCTGGCCTCCTTCGCCCGCGCGGCGCAGGCGCTGGCGGCGGGCATCGCGGCGACGGCCACGCTCGTCGAGATCGAGGTGGCCGTCGTAGGCGGCGGCGTCGCCGGCGCCGGAGAGATCCTCTTCGCCCCGCTGCGCGAACGCCTGCGCGACTACGCCGCGCTGTCCTTCGCCTCGGGCGTGGAGGTGCTCCCGGCGCGGCTCGGCTCCGACGCGGGGCTGGTGGGCGCGGCCGCGGCCGCGGCGGAGGAACTGGGGCTCTGGGGACGGCCGTGAGCCGCCCCGTGGGCCTCGCCCGGCGCCGCGACCCGAATGCCGCCCCATCCCGCTCGTACACGTTTGCGTGGCAGGGTGTTGCGGGCACGGTGTTCGGGGCACGTCACCGGGGGCTACGGAGAAGGGGGAACCGTGATCGTCTGGCTGAACGGTGCGTTCAGTGGGGGCAAGACCAGTACCGCGAAGGAACTGGCCGAACTCATCCCGGGCAGCAACCTCTACGACCCCGAGGTCACCGGCGGGGCGCTGCGGTACCTGCTGCCGCAGAAGAGACTGGGTGAGGTCGGCGACTACCAGGACCTGCCGGTCTGGCGGCGCATGGTCGTGGACACGGCGGCCGCGCTGCTCGCGGAGCTCGGCGGGGTGCTCATCGTGCCGATGACGCTGCTGCGCCAGGAGTACCGGGACGAGATCTTCGGGGCCCTGGCCGCCCGGCGTATCCAGGTCCGGCATGTGGTGCTGACGGCGGACGAAACGATCCTGCGGGGGCGCATCGAGGACCGGGTGGAGTTCCCGGACGACCCCGGGCGCAGCGAGTCCGTCCGGCAGTGGGCCCGTGCTCACCTCACGCCGTACCGCGAGGCGCTGACGTGGCTGCGCGACGACGCCCTCGCCGTGGACAACAGCCTCCTGACACCGCGTGAGACGGCCGAATGCGTCGCCGAGGCCGTACGCAACGGCACCGCGGGGTCCTGCCAGATCGTCGAGACCCCCGAGCCCACGGCCGCGACCCTCGCCTCGGGCGTCCTGCTCTTCGACGAGGACGACCGGGTGCTCCTTGTCGACCCCACCTACAAGCCCGGCTGGGAGTTCCCCGGCGGCATCGTCGAGCCTGGCGAGGCGCCCGCCCGGGCGGGCATGCGCGAGGTCGCCGAGGAGATCGGCATCGAACTCACCGCTGTGCCACGGCTGCTGGTCGTCGACTGGGAACCGCCGAAGCCGCCCGGCTTCGGCGGGTTGCGCTTCCTCTTCGACGGGGGGCGGCTGAACTCGGCCGATGCGCGGCGGTTGCTGTTGCCGGGAGCGGAGCTCCGGGGCTGGCGGTTCGTGACGGAGGAGGAGGCGGCCACGATGTTGCCGCCGGTGCGGTTGAGCCGGCTGCGGTGGGCTTTGCGGGCTCGTGAACGGGGGCGGCCGCTCAATCTTGAGGCGGGGGAGCCTGTGGGCTGACGCCCAGGTCGTTCGGGCGGGGGCGGGGGCGGGGGCGGGGGCGGGGGCGCCGCCGGTGTGGGGCTGGGGGCGGGGGCGGGGCGGGGAGGGCCCTTCTGGGGCTGGATTATTTACGGCCCGTTGCCCGTGTTTCCTTTGCTGCCCCGCACTTGGGCCGCAAATAACCCTTACGCCCCTGCCAGGGCCCTCCCCGCCCCGCCCCCTCCCGCCGGACGGCGGCCTCGGGTGGAGGGGGCTCGCCTCCTCCGGCGGCCTCCGGCTGGAGGGGGTGAGCGGGAGGAGTTGAGGGCCTGGGAGGAGGGGGACGTGGCCCGCCTCCTTCCGGGGAAGGGGGCAGGCGCGGGTGTGTCCTTAGCGCTTGCTCTCCGCGTATGTGGTGAGGAACAGGGCTTCTGCCAGGGAAAGGCGCTCCAGTTCCTGGGGGGAGACGCTCTCGTTCACCGCGTGGATCCGGGCCTCCGGCTCGCTCAGACCGATCAGCAGGATCTCCGTGCCGGGGTAGAGCGCGGCCAGGGTGTTGCACAGCGGGATCGAGCCGCCCATGCCGGCGGTCTGCATCTCCTCGCCCGGGTACGCGATGCGCATCGCCTCGGCCATCGACGCGTACGCCGGGCTGGTGGTGTCGGCGCGGAACGGCTGGCCCTGGCCGACCTGGTCGACCGCCACCCGGGCATGCCACGGGGTGGCGCTCTCAAGGTGTGCGGCCAGCAGCTTCGTCGCCTCCGCCGCGTCCATGCCCGGCGGCACCCGAAGGCTGATCAGCGCACGCGCGCTCGCGTGCACCGAGGGGGTGGCGCCGATGACCGGCGGGCAGTCGATGCCCAGCACGGTCACGGCCGGGCGGGCCCACAGGCGGTCGGCCACCGTGCCCGAGCCGATCAGGCCGACGCCGTCGAGTACCTTCGCGTCCTTGCGGAAGTCCTCCTCCGGGTACTGAAGGCCGTCCCAGGTGCCGTTCTCCTCCAGGCCGTTCACGGTGGTCGAGCCGTCCTCGGCGCGCAGCGAGTCGAGGACGCGGATCAGCGCGGCCAGCGCGTCCGGCGCGGCACCGCCGAACATGCCGGAGTGCAGATTGCCTTCGAGGGTGTCCACCTGGACACGTACCAGGGTCATGCCGCGCAGGGTCGCCGTCACGGTGGGCAGGCCGAGCCGGAAGTTGCCGGCGTCACCGATGACGATCGCATCGGCCGCCAGCAGCTCGGGGTGCGCCTCGGCGTAACGCTCCAGACCGCCGGTGCCCTGCTCCTCCGAGCCCTCGACGATGACCTTGACGTTGACCGGGACCCCGCCGTGCTCCTTGAGCGCCCGGAGGGCGGTCAGGTGCATGATCAGGCCGCCCTTGCAGTCGGCGGCGCCCCGCCCGTACCAGCGGCCGTCGCGCTCGGTCAGCTCGAACGGGGGAGAGACCCAGGCGGCCTCGTCCAGCGGCGGCTGGACGTCGTAGTGCGCGTACAGCAGGACCGTCGGGGCGCCGGCCGGGCCGGGCAGGTAGCCGAAGACCGACTGCGTGCCGTCGGGGGTGTCGAGGAGGGCCACGTCCTCGAAGCCCTCTGCGCGCAGCGCGCCGGCCACCCAGTGCGCGGCGGCCTCGCACTCGCTCCTGGGGAACTGAGCCTCGTCCGCGACCGACTTGAAGGCCACCAGCTCGGCCAGTTCGGTTCGCGCGCGGGACTGCAGCGAGGTGACGGTCGTCGCGAGCGCGGCCGGATCCGGCAGGCGGGTCGAGGACGTGTCCATGGAACGCTCCTTGTGGGCGCGGCGTTATGTCCGTACGTACGGGCGATTGCGTCACTGATCCTGCCATGGCCCGCCCGGGCGACCGCGCGGTGGTCCGCTCGTGGTTCCCACGGGCGCTCCGCCCGGCGGCGGGCCTTAGGATGCGGGCGGTAGCGGTAGCCGGTGATCGAATGGGAGTAGAAGCACAGGTGAGCAGCGACAACGCAGCCCGGGAAGCGGGCCGGGACGTACCCGAGACAAGCGAGCGCGTCTGGGACGTCGTGGTGGTGGGCGCGGGGCCGGCCGGCGCCTCGGCCGCACGCGCCGCGGCCGCCGCGGGCCGACGGGTGCTGCTCCTGGAGAAGGCCGAACTGCCGCGCTACAAGACCTGCGGAGGCGGCATCATCGGCCCCTCGCGCGACGCGCTGCCGCCCGGCTTCGAACTGCCGCTGCGCGACCGGGTGCACGCCGTCACCTTCTCCCTCAACGGGAAACTGACGCGCACCCGCCGCTCCAAGCGGATGCTCTTCGGTCTCATCAACCGGCCGGAGTTCGACGCCGGCCTGGTCGAGGTCGCCAAGGCCGCTGGTGCCGAGGTGCGCACGGGGGTGACGGTCTCCCGTGTCGAACAGCACGGCCCGTCCGTGCCCGACCGGCGCACCGTGGCCGTCGTCCTGGGCGACGGCAGCACGATCCACGCCCGCGCTGTCATCGGCGCGGACGGCAGCGCCGGGCGCATAGGGGCACACGTCGGAGTGAAGCTGGAGCAGGTGGACCTGGGCCTGGAGGCCGAGATCCCGGTGCCCCCCACCGTCGCCGAGGACTGGGCGGGCCGCGTCCATCTGGACTGGGGTCCCATTCCCGGCAGTTACGGCTGGGTCTTTCCCAAGGGCGACACCTTGACCGTCGGAGTGATCTCGGCGCGCGGCGAGGGCGCCGCCACCAAGCGCTACCTGGACGACTTCATCGCCCGCCTCGGGCTGGCGGGCTTCGAGCCGAGCATCTCCTCCGGGCACCTGACCCGCTGCCGGTCCGACGACTCCCCCCTTTCCCGCGGCCGTGTCATCGTCTGCGGCGACGCGGCCGGGCTCCTCGAGCCCTGGACCCGGGAGGGCATCTCCTTCGCCCTGCGCTCGGGCCGCCTGGCGGGGGAGTGGGCCGTACGGATCGCCGAGGCGCAGGACGCGGTCGACGCGCGCCGCCAGGCCCTCAACTACGCCTTCGCGGTCAAGGCGGGGCTCGGCGTCGAGATGGGTGTCGGGCGCCGCATGCTCACTCTCTTCGAGCGCCGCCCCGGCCTCATACACGCCGCGGTCACCGGCTTCCCGCCGGCCTGGCGCGCCTTCGCCAGGATCACCCGCGGTTCCACCACTCTGGCCGAGATCGTCCGCACCCACCCGCTGGCCCGCCGCACACTTTCGGCCATGGACCGGCACTGACGGTCCCCGAGCAGCCGGTGACGGCCCCTGGCCGACCTCCGGCGGGAGGGGGCGGGGCGGGGAGGGCCCTGGCAGGGGCGTAAGGGTTATTTGCGGCCCAAGTGCGGGGTAGCAAAGGAAACACGGGCAACGGGCCGTAAATAATCCAGCCCCAGAAGGGCCCTCCCCGCCCCGCCCCCGCCCCACCACCGGTGGGTACCGAGGACCGTAACCGGGCGCGACCGCATCGGCGGCGTCAGAAAAGGACCTCCGGCCCAGCAGGCGGCGGCATCCGTATCGCCGCGGTCCGAGCCGTCGTCACCGCGTCCGGTGCAGCCGCCGAGAGAGCCCACCCCGCCAGCTGCCGCGCGTCGACGAGCAGCAACCGCCCGTCCGCCCCGTCGAGGTACACATCCGGGCCTGCCACGGCCGTCACCCGGCCCGCCACCGTGCGCCCGGCGGCGAGCTCCACCAGCTCATGTCCGGGCCGGATCCCCTCCAGGTGGAACGCCGCGTCATGGTGCACCGGCGTGAAGGCCAGTACCGCCAGCGACTCCGGCAGGCCCTCGAGCCCCCGCGCCCGCTCGTGCAGCCCGGCCAGCTCCGCGGCCCTCAGCCCCTGTGAGGGCAGGGGGACGCGGGCGGCGCGCTTGGCCGCGTACGGAAAGCGGTCCGGAACGGCAAGCGCCGCCCCCAGCACCGCCTCCGCCCTGCGCGCCGCCATCAGGGGGCCGCACCCGAGCAGGGCGTGGGACAGTGCGGCCTGTTCCAGCAGCCGGGCGCCCGCCCGCTCGGCGGCGGTGATGCCGGCCTTGACCAGGCCGGGGCCGAACCATGCGAGGTAGACGTCGTACGGGCGGGGGTCGTCGGCGATGGTGTCGGCCGCCACCGAATGCGACCGGTCCAGCCTGGCGCAGTCCCCGCACTGCGCCGACACGGCACTGCACGGCACCTCCGCCCCGGCAGGACAGGGGGTGTGCCGGCCGCCTCTGCGTACTCCGACGCAGCGTCGCCGCTCGCCCGTGGTGAACGCCAGCGGCCGCCCCGGCGGCAACGGGGACAGCCGCTCACCACGCACCGGGTGCCGCCACACCAGCGCGGGCCCCGAGGCGCTCCACCGCAGCCCGGCGCACTGCCACCGCTCACTCTCCGGACCCATGCCTGCCCACCCCTTCCGCGTGACAGCCTGCCGAAGCCGATGTGCCCATGGTGTCAGCGGCCACTGACAACGCGTGCGGCAGCGGCCAGGGCACCTTTAACACGCGCGCAGCGGCCGGGTCACTGACAACGCGTGCGGGCAGCAGCCGGCCCCCGGGGCAGCGCAGGGCAGCGGCCGGTGTCACCCGCGCGGGGCCGCGACCGCGCCCCGGGTGCCGTACGCGATCAGCGCCGCCACGGCCGCGAGCCCGGCGACCGTGGTCAGTGCCACGGGCAGCGAGAACCGGTCCGCGAGGAAGCCGATGGCCGGCGGCCCCAGCAGCATCCCGCCGTAGCCGAGCGTGGACGCGCCGGCGACGCCGCCCGGGCCGGCCAGCTCCCCGGCCCGGCCGATGGCGACGGGGAAGGCGTTGGCCAGTCCGAGCCCGGTGATCGCGAAGCCGGCGAACGCCGCCCAGACCGTCGGCGCCAGCGAACCGATGAGCATGCCCAGCGCGGCGGTCGCACCGCCGGCCACCAGCACCCTCGTCTGTCCCAGCCGCTCCAGGAGCGCGGTGCCGGTCAGCCGCCCGAGGGTCATGGCGAGCGCGAAGGCGGCGTAGCCTGCGGCGGCGACTCCCGGCCGGGCCGTCAGGTCCTGCTCAAGGTGGAGCGCGCCCCAGTCCGCGAGCGCCCCCTCGCCGTAGGACGTGCACAGGGCGATCACGCCGAAGACGGCGATCAGCCGGCGTTCCCGCCCACTGGGGCGCCCACCGGGCGCGGCCGGTGCGGGCGTCGTGCGCGCCGGCGGGCGGGGCGCGGGGTGGGTGAGGAGGGCGCGTCCGGCCCCGGCGGCGACGACGAGCCCGGCGGCGCTCAGGAGCAGGAGGTGGTGTGTAGCCGAAAGGTCACCGGCGACCAGCCCGCCGAGGCCCGCGCCGAGCATCCCGCCCACGCTGAACGCGGCGTGGAAGCCGGGCATCACCGGCCTGCGCAGCGCCGCGACGAGGTCGACGGCCGCGCTGTTCATGGCGACGTTGATGCCGCCGTAGGCGGCACCGAAGACGAGGAGGACCAGCCCGAGGGCGAGGGCGGAGTGGGCGAGTGGGGGCAGCGCGATGCCCAGGGACATCAGGAGCGCGGAGACGACCGTGACCGGATGGCTGCCGAAGCGCCGGCACAGGCGGCCTGTCACCATCATGGTGGCCACTGCGCCGGCCGACACGCCGAGCAGGGCCATGCCGAGGTCACCGGCGGAGGCGCCGGTCTGTTCCTTGATCGCGGGGATGCGGACCACCCAGCCGGCGAACAGAAAGCCGTCGAGGGCGAAGAAGAGGGTCAGGGCGGTACGGAGGCGGCGCAGGGCGGGATCGTCCGAAAGGGGACGCTCGCCGCGCAGAAGGGCCGTCCGTATTTTGTTTAGCGTCGGCACAAAGTCAGAATAGGGGCGTGACCCAGACTCGGACAACACGTTTGGAGCGGGGCCGCGGCGCCCTCGGCCCGGCACTGGCGCTCGTACACACCGGCCGCGCGCCCACGCGCGCCGTCCTCACCGCCGAACTCGGCGTGACCCGCGCGACCGCCGGCGCCGTGGCGGCCGAGCTGGAGGCGCTGGGGCTGATCCAGGTCGACCCGCGCCCGGTGGCCCCGGCCGGCTCCCAGGGACGCCCCTCGCACCGGCTCTCCATCGCGCCGAACGGCCCGGTCGTCCTCGCCGCGCAGATCCACGCCGACGGCTTCCGCGCCGCCCTCGTCGGCCTCGGCGGCCGGATGGTCGCCACCGCACCCGGCTGCATGACGGTGCCCGCGGATCCCGCGCACATCATCGACGCCGTGGTCGAGGCCGGTGCGGGGCTGCTGCGGGAGACCGGCCGCCGCTGTCTGGGCGCCGGGCTCGCGGTGCCCTCGGCCGTCGCCGAGCCGGACGGCACGGCGCTCAACCCGCTGCACCTGTCCTGGCCCGCGGGCGCTCCGGTGCGCGAGCTCTTCACCGAGGCACTCGCCAAGGCCGGCGTGCTCGGCCCCGGAGCCGCCCCGGTCGCAGGCGTCGCGGGCAACGACGTCAACCTCGCCGCCCTCGCCGAGCACCGCCACGGCGCGGGCCGCGGCGCCCGGCACCTGCTGTGCGTGGCCACCGGCCACCGCGGCGTCGGCGGGGCGCTCGTCGTCGACGGCCGCCTGCACACCGGCAGTTCCGGCCTCGCCCTGGAGGTCGGCCACCTCACCGTCAACCCCGCGGGCCTGCCCTGCCACTGCGGCAGCCGCGGCTGCCTCGACGTCGAGACCGACCCCCTGGCCTTCCTCACCGCCGCCGGCCGCGAACCGGGCCCCGCCGTGTCGCTGCTGCAGCGCTCGCGTGACCTGCTCCGTTCGGAGTACGCCGACCCGGCCGTGCGCAGCGCGGCCGAGCTGATCGTCGACCGGCTGGGCCTGGGCCTCGCGGGGCTGGTGAACATGCTCAACCCGGACCGCATCGTCCTGGGCGGGCTCCACCGCGAGCTGCTGGAGGCCGACCCGGAGCGGCTGCGCGCCGTCGTCGCGGACCGCAGCCTGTGGGGCCGCAGCGGCAGCGTCCCGATCCTGTCCGGCACGCTCGAGCACAACAGCCTCATCGGCGCCGCGGAGGCGGCCTGGCAGCCCGTTCTGGACGACCCCCTGGCGGCGCTCGGCTGAGCCGGCGCGCGCGTCGGCCCGCACGTGGGCGCGCGATGTACTCCCCCTGCGGTAGCCGGACGGCCGACCGCTGTACGACACCGGGGAGGCGCCCGGCGAGGAGGACCGGTGGTGACGGACGTACCGTCACTACCGGAAGAACGGGAAGCCTCATGGACCTGATGACCGCGTGGGGACCCGGTGACCCGCGTTCGCACGGCAGCGGGCCTTCGGCGGGCCGGCCCGTCGAGCCGGCGCACAGGGCAAGGGCGGCCGCGCGCGGCATGACGTCCCTGCAGGTGACGTCCCTGCCGCAGCCTCGTCCGCCGTTCCCCTGCCCGCCGCCGGGTCAGCTGTGGACGGCGGACCGGGCCCGGGAGTGCGTACGCAGCGCCGCCGGCCGCAGCCTCACCGGGGCGCCCGCGAACGCGGATTCCTCAAGAGTCGTGAGCCCGAGCGGCGGCCGGTCGAAGGAGACGGTGCTCTCGGTGTCCCGGGCGGCCCTGGGGGCGCCGGCGGAGGCGCTCTGCGGAACGGGAAGGGTGAACCAGACGACCTTTCCGCCGTCGTGACGCTCCTTCACGCCCCAGCTGGAGCTGACCGCGGCGACGAGGGCGAGACCGCGCCCGTGGGTGCTGTCGGTCCCGGGGTCACCGATGGTCGGCAGGCGGGGGTCGTGATCCCGCACCGAGACCGTGAGCCGGTCCATCATGAGGTCGATCTCGACCGTGCAGCGTTTGTCCGGCTCGGCATGCTGGTGAACGTTGGTCAAAAGCTCGGTGACGCCGAGCGCGGCAAGCTCGATGAGCGGATCGAGATGCCAGTAGCGCAACTGCGCAGATACGATTCTGCGGACCTGACCGATCCGCGGCGGCAGAGCCTGGAGCTCCACGGTGCAGTGCTTGTTCACTCGGCTGATCACGGCTGCGACTCCCTGAAGAAGTAGGGCTAGCCTGATTCAGATACGCGTGACGAACGCGCCTTTTCCGGACCGGCGGCGCCCGGCCGTCCATCCGGTCGGCGGGAACCAGCCCGGAGCCTCACCACTGGCCCCGAGCGTGACCGCCGACAACCCTCAGTGATGCCGGTACGAATAAAGCGTCGACTCTCGCGGCGACCTTCGCAACTCCTGTACCCCTCAGTGCTTCGTCGTGCTTCCGTGCGCCGATCGCACGACCTCCAGGAAACGGTTGACCGCGGCCGCTCCGCCGCTCTCGGAGGCGGCGCCGGCACCGCCCAGGGTGAGCACGTAGCGGTTGCCGTTCACCCTCGCCCGTGCCCGGTCCCGGGTCGAGAACCACGGCTTGCTGGCCTGGACCGAGTTCACCGGCGCACTGTCGATCTCCCGGCCGTAGCTGGTCAGCAGCTCAAGCCTGCCGTCCTGGATCTTCACCTGCCCGGCCCGCGTGAGGGAGCGGCGGGAACGTTCGATCCGCACCCCTGTCGCGTTGAACTCCGGTTCCGTCACGGCGCACCACCTCTCCGGCCGAATGGGCTCCTTCCGTGCGCAGTCTGCCCGCGAGGAGGCCCGCGCACCAGTGCACCTTTATGATCGAAACGCCCGAGTGATCCATATGAGTCCGGACGGACGGCGTCCGGCGGCCATCGGCATCGTGAGGAGCGGCGCGTGAACGCCACAGCGCACCCGGGGGCGGCCGGCGCGGCGAAACCGCCCTCCGGCGGCTCCACCGCCACGACCATCGACGTCGACCGCAGCGACCCCGCGTACCGCGCCTGGCTCAAGGAGGCGGTCCGCAAGGTCCAGGCCGACGCCAACCGCTCCGCCGACACCCACCTGCTGCGCTTCCCGCTGCCCCCGGAGTGGGGGATCGACCTCTACTTCAAGGACGAGTCCACCCACCCGACCGGCAGCCTCAAGCACCGCCTGGCCCGCTCGCTGTTCCTCTACGGCCTGTGCAACGGCTGGATCCGCCCCGAGGCCTGCGTCATCGAGGCCTCCAGCGGCTCCACCGCCGTCTCCGAGGCGTACTTCGCCAAGCTGATCGGCGTGCCCTTCATCGCCGTCATGCCGCGCACGACGAGCCGGGAGAAGTGCCGGCTGATCGAATTCCACGGCGGCCGGTGCCATTTCGTGGACGATCCCCGGGCGATGTACGAGGAGGCCGCCGCCCTCGCCCGGCGCTCCGGCGGCCACTACATCGACCAGTTCACCTATGCGGAACGGGCCACCGACTGGCGCGGCAACAACAACATCGCCGAGTCGATCTACAGCCAGCTCCGGCTGGAGCGGTACCCCGAGCCGGCCTGGATCGTCGCCACGGCGGGCACCGGCGGCACCTCGGCGACCATCGCCCGCTACACGCGCTACATGCAGTACGACACCCGCGTCTGCGTCGCCGACCCCGAGAACTCCTGCTTCTTCGACGGCTGGCGCGACCACGATCCGGCCGCGCGCAGCGACCGCGGCTCGCGCATCGAGGGCATCGGCCGACCGCGCATGGAACCGAGCTTCGTACCGGGCGCGATCGACCGGATGATGAAGGTCCCGGACGCCGCCAGCGTCGCGGCCGTACGCGCCCTGGAGCAGGCCATCGGCCGCAAGGCGGGCGGCTCCACCGGCACCGGGCTGTGGAGCTCGCTGAAGATCGTCGCGGAGATGGTGGGCGAGGGGCGCACGGGCAGCGTCGTCACCCTCATCTGCGACCCGGGCGAGCGCTACCTCGACAAGTACTACTCCGACGCCTGGCTCGCCGAACAGGGCCTGGACATCCAGCCCTACGCCATGGCGATCACCGCATTCCTGGCGACCGGCCGCTGGCCCTGCTGACCCCAGGCCCGGTGCGCACCCGGGCGGACGGCACCCGCGTCAGTGCACGGGGCGGCGGATGTCCGTGGCGTCCGCCGAGGCAGGGGCCACCACCAGCTCCGGCAGCCGCTCGGCGATCTCCGCTCTTGCCCGGGCCGGCAGCCCGGCGTCCGTCACCAGCGCGTCGACCTCCTCCAGCGCGGCGAACGAGCTCAGCCCGACCGTCCCCCACTTCGTGTGGTCCGCCAGCACCACGACCCGCCGCGCCGAGCGCACGAAGTGACGGTTCGTCTCGGCCTCCGCGAGGTTCGGCGTCGACAGGCCGGCCGCCACGGATATGCCGTGCACCCCGATGAACAGCACATCGAAGTGGAGCGAGCGGATCGCCGCGTCCGCCACCGGCCCGACCAGCGTGTCCGACGGCGTGCGCACCCCGCCCGTCAGCACGACCGTCGCCGCACCCGGCCGGGCCGCCGGGCCGGACGACGTGACCGAACGCTGGGCACTGTGGAACACATCGGCCACCCTGACCGAGTTCGTCACGACCGTCAGATCCGGGACGTCCACCAGCTGCTGCGCCAGGGCGAAGGCCGTCGTGCCGCCCGCCAGCGCTATCGCGCTGCCCCGTGCGGCCATCCCCGCCGCGGCGCGCGCGATGTCCTCCTTGGCACTGAGCTCCAGCGCCGACTTCGCCTCGAAACCGGGCTCGTGCGTGGTCGCCTGGGCCACCGGCACCGCACCGCCGTGCACCTTTTCCACGGCCCCCTGCCGGGCCAGCGCGTCCAGATCGCGGCGGACCGTCATGTCCGAGACCTTCAGACGCCGCGTCAGCTCATTGACCCGCACCCCGCCGCGCCGCCTGACCTCGTCGAGGATCAGGGCGCGCCGCTGCTCCGCCAGGAGGTTCTGGTTGTCGCTCACCCGGACCGTCCTTTCCGGTCGACCACCGCTCACCATGCGGGCACATCCTCCCACGCACGTATGACAACGGCCGGTCCCGCTCAGACCGGGGGCAGCTGCGGCAGGTCCTGCGGGTACAGCAGGGTCAGGTCGTCGGTGCTCGGCGCCGGCAACTGCGCCACCCGGCCCGCGTGCCGCTCCACCATCGCCTCGAAAGTCTGCCGGGCGGTACGGCCGTTGCCGAACGCCGGGCCCTTGGGGACGGCCGTGAAATAGCGCAGCAGCGCCTCGGCCGCACCCTCGCCGATGCGGTACTCGTGCTCGTCCGCCTGCTGCCGCACGATGCACAGCAGCTCGTCCGGCGCGTAGTCACTGAAGGTGATGGTGCGTGAGAATCGGGAGGCCACACCGGGGTTGACGGTCAGGAAACGCTCCATCTCGGCGGTGTAGCCGGCGACGATGACCACCACCTCGTCCCGGTGGTCCTCCATCAGCTTCACCAGGGTGTCGATGGCCTCGCGGCCGAAGTCCCGCCCGGAGTCCTCCGGGCACAGCGCGTACGCCTCGTCGATGAAGAGCACCCCGCCACGGGCCCGGTCGAACGCCTCCTGGGTGCGCAGGGCCGTGGAGCCGATGTGCTCGCCCACCAGGTCCACCCGCGACACCTCCACCAGATGGCCGCGCTCCAGCACGCCCAGAGAAGCGAGGATCTCACCGTAGAGACGGGCGACGGTGGTCTTGCCGGTGCCGGGGGAGCCGGTGAAGACCAGGTGCCGGCGGACGGAGGCGGCCTTGAGCCCCGCCTGCAGACGGCGGCGGCCGACCTCGATCATGTCCGTCAGCGCGCGGACCTCGCGCTTGACGCTCTCCAGGCCGACCAACGCGTCGAGTTCACCGAGCACGGCCGACGAGGGCCGCGCCGGCTCCGCGGCGGCCGCGGGCCCGGCAGCGACGGGCGGGCGCGGGCCCGGTACCCCGTTCGCCGGCGGCGCGGGCCGCACGGCCGTCTCCACGACGGCCACGCGCGAGGCGTGAACCGCCCCCGGGGCCCCGCCCTCGTCGCTCGTACAGCCGTGACTGACCGGCCCCTCCTCGGCGAACTCGTAGCCGCCGCGGGCACACCGCTCCGTGCGGCACGCCGTCAGGGTCGCGTGACAGCCGTCGATGACGTGGAAGCCGTAGCCGCTGCTGCCCGTCACCCGGCAGCCGTCGAACGTACCGCGGCCCTCCGCCGACACGTAGAAGCCCGCCTCCGCCGGCGAGGTCACCGTGCAGCGCTCGACGACGGGGTCCGCGCCCTTGGTGACGATGACCCCGGTCGACGTGGCGTCCACGTCGCAGCCCGCCAGTGTGCCGCCGCTGCCGGGGCCGCGGAACCAGACGCCGGTGGTGGCCTCCCGGATGCGGCAGTCGTCCAGGCGCGCGCTCGCACCGCCGCTCACCGACACGGCGGTCCCGCGCACCAGGGACAGGTCGCTGTCGCGGACCTCCGCGCGCGAGCCCCGGTCCAGGACGAACAGCGCGTCCGGCACGTCGTGCACCCGGCAGGAGGCGAGAACGGCACTCGCCCCGTCGCTCACCCACACCGCCGGATAGTCGCCCGTGCTGTCGTGGATCTCGCTCCCGTTCGCCTCCACCCGTGTGCCCGGGTCCCACACCGACAGGCCGTTGCGCCCGAACCGGCGCACGGTCGAGCGCGTCATCGTCAGCACCGACCGCGAGCGCAGGTCGACCGCGTTCTCCGGCACGTCGTGGATGTCGCAGTCGGCCAGGGTCAGCACGGCGTCGGTGTCCAGGGTCACGCCGTCGCCGGACGTACGGTGCACCCGGCAGTCCGTCAGGCGCCCGGCGGCGCGCGAGGCCACCTGCACCCCGGCGCCCGTGATCTCGTACACCTCGCAGCCGACCGCCTCCAGGGCGCTGCCCTCACCGGTCAGCGACAGCCCCGCCCCACGGGCGTGGTGCACCCGGCAGCGCTCCAGGCGCGGTTCGGCCCCGCCGCGGACGCTGACGCCCGCCTGCCCGGCCGCCACCACCTCGCACTCCTCGAAGAGGCCGCCCGCGCGGTCCAGCACGCTGATGCCGACGCCGCCGGGGTTCTCGACGGTGCAGCGGCGCACCGTCGGCCGGGCCCCGCCGCGCACCTCGATGCCGGCCGCCGAGCGCGTCACCACCCGCAGACCGGCCAGGTCCGGCGACGCGCCGTCCTCGACCAGGAGCGCCGGCTCGGCCGCGTCGTGGCCCTCGATCCACAGGTCGCGCAGGGTCGCTGAGGCCCGTACGGTCACGGCGACACCCTCGGCCGGGGCGATGCGCACCGAGCCGCGCGCGCCCTCGCTGCCCCGCAGGGTGACGGCCCGGGCCAGGACGAGGTTCTCCCGGTAGGTGCCGGGCGCCACGGACAGCACATCGCCGTCGGCCGCCGCCTCCAGGGCCGATGCGAGGGAGTCGTACTCTCCCGTACGCCGCCGCCAGCGCGCCGTGCCGGTGTGCGTCACCTGGACCGAGCCCTGTGCCATGGTGCTGCTGTGCCCCCACCTCGAGTGTGTGTGCATCCGGGACGGACGAGTACCGGCCGCCCCACCGTAGCGCGCGTGCGGCACGGTAGTTGACCGCTCAGCTCCCCGCGTCCGCCCGCCCCCAGGTGTGCGCGGCCCGTTCCCACGCCCGGTCCCACTGCGCGTACCGCCGTTGCGTGAGCCGCCATACGACCAGCCGGCGCGCCCCTTCGAGCAGGCCGGCCACGGCGGCGGCCGTGCCGAGACCGGCGAGCACCGCGTGCACCGTGGCGGTGGCACCGTCCATGGGCCGGCCCGCGACCTGCCCCCGGTCGTCCGTCCACAGCGCGAACCGCTCGCCGGGGCGGGCGGGCTGACGGACGGCCACCAGCGCGGTCCGGGCCCGGTCCCCGGGCGCCTGCCAGCGGGCGAGGACCCTGCGGTAGTCCTCGCGCCCGGCGGTGGACTCGTGGTCGGTGCCGTCGGAGCCGCCCGATACGGAGCGCAGAGCGATGGCGCTCACCAGATGCCGGTGCCGGTGCTGCTCGTGGACCGTCTCCCGCAGCGCCTCATGGGCGAGGGAGCCGGTGACCCAGCCGAGAGCCGGCCCCACGACGAGCATCAGCAGCACGGCGGCCGCTCCCGCCCAGGCTTCGAGGACATCGCTCCGGCGGCGCAGCGGATTGCGTCGCCACCGCCATACGAACGTCGTCGCGCGCATGGTGCTCACCCCCTACGCGTCCGTAAATACCTCATACAGGGCGTCGCATGCGGAGGAAGGCGGCGGAGAGAGCAAAATCACCCCTTGTGGAGGTCGGCCGCGGCGGCGCGTTGACGCGAGGCGTGACAAGAGGGGGCCGGTCGGGGCAAGGCGGGATTCAGCCGAGAATCTCCACTGTGTCCCCGACGCGCACCGTGCCGGTGTGCTCCGGTATGAGGTTCTGGCCGAACGCCGCCTTCTGCCCGATCCGGTGGTGCCGGGCGAGGGTGCGCAGGGGCTCCTTGCCGCGCTCGGCCGTGTGCTGGTCGATGGTGGTGATCACGCAGCGGGCGCAGGGCTTGACGACGCGGAAGGCGACCTCGCCGATGCGGATGCGGCTCCAGTGGTCCTCGGCCCAGGGCGCGGTGCCGCCGACGACCACGTTGGGCCGGAAGCGGTCCATGGGCAGCGGCCCCTCGGCGGCGCGCTCACCCCCGGCGATCAGGGAGTTGAGCGCCTCCAGCGAGGCGGTCGTGGTGAGCAGCAGCGGAAAGCCGTCGGCGAAACTGACCGTCTCTTCGGGGGCGGCGTACTGCGGGTCGATCGGGCGGCGCCGGGCGGGATCGTCCATGTACAGGAGCTGGACCCCGGTCCCCAGGAAGGCGCTCAGCCATGCGTCGGCGGCGGCGCCCGCCCGTACCGCCTCCACCTTGTCGCGGAACAGCTCCACGGTGGTCGTGGGGCCGTCGGTCCCCGGACCGGGCGCGGCGACGTCGAGCGGTGCGCGACCCGGGGCGGCGAGCCGGACGCCGCCGCCCGGCAGCGGCTCGGCCGATGCCAACGCGAGCGTCGGCTGTTGCCGTTGGGTGATGAACCGGCCGTCCGGCGCGGCCAGCATCCACCTCCGGTCCCCGGCGAGCCCCCACGGCTCCACGGCCGCCTCGCCGGTCGTACACCCCGCCATCGACTTGACCGGATAGAAATGGACCGCGTTCAGTACAGGCTTGGACATGTGGCCATTTTGCCAGCCGGATATGACAGTTGGCCGGCCGGACGGCCGGACCCGCCGCGACGGCGGACCCTGCCCGCAGCCGCGGTCAGTAGCCCCCCTGCTCCGGGTAGGGGCGGTTGCCGTACTGGTCCTCGTACGAGGCCGGGCGCGGCGTGACCGGGCGCATCGCCTCGTAGCCCGCGGGGGCGGCGGGACCCGCGGGACCCGGGCGCTGCTGGTACTGCTGCGGGCCGGGGTAGCCGCCGCGCGGCGCCGAGGCCTGCTGCGGGATGTACGGGGCGGGTGCCTGCTGCAGCCCGCCGCCCTGCTGGCCGTACTGCGGGGCCTGGCCGGCGTAGCCGCCCTGCGGGGCCTGCGGCGCCTGATGGGAGGAGGGGCCGGAGGGCAGGGCCGGCAGCGCCGGCAGATTGCTGCTGCTGAAGTCGTACGGCGACGCCACGCGGATCGGTGCGATCTGCGGAGTACCCCGCTCGGCGACGAGGCTGTCGTAGATGGGGGTGTCCGGAAAAGACGACGAGGCGTAGTAGCCGCCGCCGTAGGTGCTGCGGGGGGAGGTCATAGCCCATAAGTTAAGCCCATGGTGTGCCGGTTGGGGAGCCCGGTATGGGGGTTGATTCCGGTGCTCACGGGGGCTGCGGATTACCAATGCGAGCGAACCCGGGAAAATCGGTCGTCAAGGTACGTTGGAATCGCGTAAAGACCGGCTCATTTCGGAGCGGCACGAAGGGGTGGGACATGGGCATGCTGAAAGGTGCCAATATCCGGATTCCTGCACAGGTGGTACGGATCGAACTGGGCTGGCGCACGGGGCCCGGTGTGCCCGATGTCGACGCCTCGGCACTGCTGCTGACGGCGGGCAAGGTCCGTTCGGACGCGGACTTCGTCTTCTACAACCAGCCACTGCACGCCTCCGGCGCGGTACGGCACGAGGGCAAACGCCCCACGGCCGGCACCGTGACCGACACCCTCACCGTCGATCTGGGCGCCGTCGAGCCGGCCGTCGGGCGAATCGTGCTCGCGGCCTCCGCCGACGGCGCCGCCTTCGGACAGGTGCCCGGACTCCACATCCGCGTTCTGGATGCGGCGGGCGGCGCGGAGCTGGCCCGCTTCGACAGCCGGGACGCCACCGTCGAGACCGCCTTCGTCCTCGGCGAGCTCTACCGGCGGCAGGGCGAGTGGAAGTTCCGCGCCGTGGGCCAGGGCTACAGCAGTGGCCTCGCGGGCCTGGCGAGGGACTACGGCATCACCGTCGACGAACCGAGGACGGCGGCGCCCGTGCCACCGCCCCGGGCCGTCCCGTCCCCGCCGGTGCCCGCGACGCCGCGCGCACCGGTGCCCGCCCCGGCCGCGGCCCCGCCCGCACGGCCGGTCAGAGTCACGCTCACCAAGGACGCCCCGGCCGTCTCCCTGGCCAAGCAGGGCGGCACATCCGGTGCGATGCGGGTCAACCTCAACTGGCAGCAGGTGCACAAGCCGGCCGCCACCGGCTGGGGCCGGCGGCTGAGCCAGGCCATGGCCGCCTACTCCGGCCTGGACCTCGACCTCGGCGCCCTCTTCGAGCTCAGCGACGGCAGCAAGGGCGTCGTGCAGGCCCTCGGCAACTCCTTCGGCTCGCTCCACCAGCCGCCCTACATCCACCTCGACGGCGACGACCGCACCGGGGCCGTGGAGTCCGGCGAGAACCTCACGATCAACCTCGACCACATCGACGCCTTCCGGCGCATCCTCGTCTTCGTCACCATCTACGAGGGCGCCAGCAGCTTCGCCGGCCTGCACGCCACCGTCACCCTCCAGCCACAGCGCGGCGCGCCCATCGACTTCCAGCTCGACGAGTGCACCGTGCCGTCCAACGTCTGCGCGCTCGCCCTCATCACCAACAACGGCGGCGACCTCGTCGTCCAGCGCGAGGCCCGCTATCTGGTGCCGGCCCGTGGCGTCAGCCCGCAGGTCACACTGGACCGCACGTACGGCTGGGGCCTGAAGTGGACGCCCGGCCGCAAGTGAGGCGGCCGCTCCGCCGAAGGGGCTCTAGGGCATGGCCTCGGGGCGGGCGTACGTACGCCCCTTCCAGGCCGCGCCCCGCCCCCGGTAGTGCTGCACCGCCGAGTCGAGGGTCATCAGCAGGTACAGCAGGGCCGTGACCGGCAGCAGGGGCGCGAGCCACAGCGGCTGCCGGTAATAGCGCAGCATCGGCACATACGTCCCGGCCATCACCGCCCATGCCGCCGCACCCATCGCCGCCGGCGCCGCGGCACCGGCCAGGGCGCCGGCCATCACGGCGACCGGCGGCGCGAGGTACACCACCGCCATGCCCGCGACCGTCCCGGCCAGCAGCAGCGGATGGTGCAGAAGCTGCGCGTAGGCGCTGCGCGAGACCATCCGCCAGAGCGGGCCGAGCCCCGCGTACGGCCGCACGCTCTCCACCCGCTCCGCCAGCCCCAGCCAGATCCGGCCGCCCGAGCGTTGGACCGCCCGCGCCAGCGACACGTCGTCGATGACCGCCTGCCGGATGCTCTCCGGCACGCCCGCCCGCTCCGCGGCCTCCCGGCGCAGGAGCACGCATCCGCCGGCGGCCGCCGCGGTGCGCGCGCCCGGGGCGTTGACCCGGCGGAAGGGGTACAGCTGGGCGAAGAAGTACACGAAAGCCGGGACGATCATCCGCTCCCAGAACGTGACCACCCTCAGCCGCGCCATCTGCGACACCAGGTCCAGCCCGCCCGAGCGGGCCGCCGCCACCAGTTCCCGCAGGCTGTCCGGGCCGTGCGCGATGTCCGCGTCCGTCAGCAGCAGGTACTCGGCGTCCGTACGGGCACGCGCGAGCGCCATGCCGTGCCGGACCGCCCACAGCTTGCCGGTCCAGCCCGGCCCGGGTTCCCCGGGCGAGTCCACGGTCAGCGGCAGACCGCCGCACGAGTCGGCGAGCGCCCGGGCCAGCTCGCCCGTGCCGTCCGTGCTGCCGTCGTCGACGAGGAAGATCTCCGCCCGCCCCGGATAGTCCTGGGCCAGCAGCGAGGGCAGGCTCGACGGGAGCACGGCCGCCTCGTCCCTGGCCGGCACCACGATCGCCACCGCCGGCCAGTCCCCGGGCGCGGTGCGCTCCGGCAGCCCGGCATCCGTTCGCCAGAAGAAGCCCTGCCCCAGCAGCAGCCAGCCCCACGCGGCCAGGGAAACAGCGGCGGTCCACGTCAGCACGCTCACCCGCCGCAGTCTGCCGTACGAAGGCCGGGCGCGGGCGGAATGCGGCCGAGCGGGCACGGAGGTGTCACGAGGATCTTCGCCGGGGCGAGGGGCGAGGGGCGAGGGGCGAGGGGCGAGGGGCGGTGGTGCGCACGGGCCGGCGGGAGGTGTACGCGGGGCGGTGGGGAACTGCGGCGGCGGACGTGCGGCCGGGGGGCATGCGCTCCCGGGGTACGGGAGGGGGTGTGCCAGACCGATCGCGCCGCCGTATCGATTAAAGTGAGCGGGTGAAGATCGCGCTGATGGACTCCGGCAATGGACTACTGGCGGCGGCCGCCGTCGTGCATCGGCTGCGGCCCGATGCCGATCTCGTGCTCTCGTCCGCGCCCGACGGCATGCCCTGGGGCCCCCGGACCACCGAGTACGTCATCGAGCAGGCGCTGGCCTGCGCCCGGGCCGCGGCGGCGCACCGCCCCGACGCCCTGATCGTCGCCTGCAACACCGCCTCCGTCCACGCGCTGGCCGCGATACGCGCCGAACTCGAACCCGCTCTGCCGGTCATCGGGACCGTGCCGGCGATCAAGCCGGCCGCGGCGAACGGCGTCCCCTTCGCCATCTGGGCCACCCCGTCCACCACCGGCAGCCCCTACCAGCGCGGCCTGATCCGCGACTTCGCCTCCGGCGTCGACGTCACCGAGGTGCCCTGCCCGGGCCTGGCCGACGCCGTGCAGCGGGCCGACACCGACGCCATCGAGATCGCGGTGAAGGCGGCCGCCGCCGCCACGCCGCGCCACGTAAGGGGCGTCGTCCTGGGCTGCACCCATTACGAGCTCGTCGCCGAGCGTATTCGCGCCGCCGTCCAGGACCCCTCGGCACCGCCCCTGGAGCTGTACGGCTCCGCCATGGCCGTCGCCGCCCAGACACTGCGCCGCATCGGCGCAGTGCCCGCCCCCGACGCCGAGCCGTCGGGCGGCCTGACCGTCCTGCTCAACGGTCACGAAGCAGAGCTCGAGCCCGCCTCGCTGACCTACTCCGAGGGCCGCTCGCTGCTCTCCCTCAGCGCCGCACGCCCCTGACACGGGCACCGTTCGGGTTCGTCTGCGCGGACCCCTGCCGCAGTGGCGGAACGTGAGTAGGCTGCCCGGTATGAGGGACCACTCCGAGGGCCCGCAGGGTCACGAGGGCTCGCAGAGCCCCGAGAGCGACAAACAGCCGGGCGTGACACCACCCGCCGTCTGGACGGGCCGCGCGACCAACCGCGTGCAGTGGCTGTTGGCCGGCGTCGGCGCCGCCTGCATCGCGCTCGGCATCGAGCTGGCCGTCGACAGTGCGTGGACGGCCGGCCTCGCCCCTCTCGTGATGGCGGTCGTCGGCTGTGTCGCGGCCGGTCTGCTGATGGTCTACGGCACCCTCGCCTTCGTGCACGTGGCCGTCCGGGTCGACAAGGACACCCTCGAGGTCCGCTGCGGCCACATCGGCGTCCCCCGCACCCGCATTCCGCTCACTCACGTGGTCGGCGCCGACTTCGACCCCCGCGTCACCCCCCGCCAGTGGGGCGGCTGGGGCTACCGCTGGCGTCCTGAGAAGGGCACGGCGGTCGTCGTGCGGCGCGGCGAGGGCCTCGTGGTCCGGCTCGGCGACGGCCGTACCTTCACGGTCACCGTGGACGACGCCGAAGCGGCCGTCCGGGTGATCCGCGCCCGCCTGCGCCTCCTCGGCGGCGGCCGCACCGCGTCCGCCTGACCCGCGTTCCGCGCCCCGCGGCCCCGGCCGTCCCCCGCCCCGGCGAGCTCCTTCCCGCGCGGGAATCCCGGCGCCCGGACCCCACTAGGCTCGCCGCATGCCGATTCCCGACTTCATCCGCGACCTCCGCGCCACCGCGGGCAGCCAGCTCCTGTGGATGCCGGGTGTCAGCGCCATCGTCCTCGACGACGACGGCCGGGTCCTGCTCGGCCGCCGCGCCGACACCGGCCAGTGGTCCATCATCGGCGGCATCCCCGACCCCGGCGAGCAACCCGCCGCGGCGATCGTCCGCGAGGTCTTCGAGGAGACGGCGGTCCGCTGCACCCCGGAGAAGGTGCTGCTCGTCGACGCCCTGAAGCAGGTCACCTACCCCAACGGCGACGTCTGCCAGTTCATGGACATCTGTTTCCTGTGCCGGGCGGTGGGCGGTGAAGCACGCGTCAACGACGACGAGTCGCTGGAGGTGGGGTGGTTCGAGGTGGACGCGCTGCCGGTGATGGAGGAGTTCGCGGTGATGCGGATCAAGCGGGCGGCAGAGGGCGGTCCCACCTGGTTCCAGGGGATGAGGGAGGGGTGAGTGGCGGGGCGTAGGTGACGCGGGAGTTGATGGGGGTGGGCAGCACGCCGCGTTGTCAGTGGCCCCGGTTAGGTTCGCCCCATGAGTTTCTCATTGCCCGTACCGGGGCGCGTGGTTGTCGGTGGTCGATGAGGGCCTGACGGCCCTCGGGATCACCGCGGTGTCCGTGGAGGCCTTCAGCCACAGCGATCTGCCGGCTCCTCTGCCGTGGACGTACGTGCCGGGCTGCGGCGAGTGGACGCCCGAGCAGTGTGCTCAGGCACTGGCGCAGTTCGAGGTCACCAAGAAGAAGGGACACGCCCCGCCGCTCGAGCCCGAGGTGGTGGAAGCCGTCATGCAGTGCATCGGCTGGATGCGGCATGCGCAGTCGCGGCCCGGCTTCGGCATCATCGGCTTCTCCTCCTGATGCCTGCCCCGGCGCTGCTCACCAGTCGAAGTCCCAGCCCCTGCCGGCGCTCTTGCCTCGGCCTGACCTTCCCGCGCGGACGGGCGTCGTCAGGGAAGAGTTCAGCCGAAGGCCCGCGCGCGTCCGCGTCCTCGGGAGGTGCCCGCATCGTCCGGCCGCCGGCTACGGGGCGGGGGCGGGTCGCGGTGGATGGGGTTGCGCGTGCCGGTGAGGGGGAGGCCGGTGCCGCCGTGGCGCTCGGCGACGATCTCGCTCGCGATGGACAGGGCTGTCTCCTCCGGCGTACGGGCGCCCAGGTCGAGGCCGATGGGAGAGCGCAGCCGCGCCAGCTCCGGCTCGGTCAGGCCCGCTTCGCGCAGCCGCCGCAGGCGCTCGTGGTGGGTGCGGCGCGAGCCCATCGCGCCCACGTAGGCGACGGGCAGCCGCAACGCCCGTTCCAGCAGCGGCACATCGAACTTGGCGTCATGGGTGAGCACGCACAGCACTGCGCGGGCGTCGAGCCGCTGGGAGTCGAGATAGCGGTGCGGCCAGTCGACGACGACCTCGTCGGCCTGCGGGAAGCGTTCCCGGGTGGCGAAGACGGAACGGGCGTCGCACACGGTCAGGTGATAGCCGAGGAACGTGCCGACGCGTACGAGCGCGGCGGCGAAGTCGATCGCACCGAAGACGACCATGCGGGCCGGTCGCGCGGTGGTCTCGATCAGCAGCGTGATCGCCGGCTCGCACCGCGTGCCGTCGGCGCCGATGCGGACCGTCGCCGTGCGGCCGGCGGTCAGCAGCGCGTGCGCCTCCCTGGCGGCCGCCCGGTCCAGCCGGTCGTCGCCGCCGAGTGATCCGCGGTGCGAACCGTCGGTCCGGACGAGCAGGGCCTGGCCGCGGAGGCTCCCGGGGCCGTCCAGGCTCCGGACGATCGCCACGGGTTCCCCTCGGGCGGCGGCGGTCAGTGCGGCGGTGAAGGTGGCGGCGGCGCGGTCCGTACCGGGTGTGCCCGCGCGCACGGGGGTGACGAGGACGTCGATCGTGCCGCCGCAGGCCAGGCCGGCGGCGAAGGGGTCGCTCTCGTCGGACCCGAAGCGTTCGAGCAGCGTCTCGCCGGTGCTCAGCGCCTGGTGGCACAGTTCGTACACCGCCGCCTCCACGCATCCGCCGGAGACGGAGCCGGTCGCCGTGCCGTCGGTGTCGACCGCGAGGGCGGCACCGGGCGGCCGCGGCACGCTCCCGTCGGCGGCCACCACCGTGGCGACGGCGAAGTCGCGTCCTCGCGCGCACCACCGGCTCAGTTCACGGGCGATGTCCAGCATGGCGATGCTCCTCGTGTCGGTGCGGCCGGTGTACGGCCCTCTGCCCGGCCCCTACAGCACCTGTTCGAGGGTGATGGGCAGTTCGCGGACGCGCTTGCCGGTGGCGTGATACACCGCGTTGGCGATGGCGGCCGCGGTGCCGGGGACGCCGAGCTCACCGCAGCCCTTGGTGCCGTTGGGGGTGGTGGGGTCCGGGCCGCCGACGAAGTACACCTCCAGGTGGGGGATGTCGGCGTTGGTGGCGATGAGGTAATCGCCGAAGGTGGGGTTGGCGATGCGTCCGGTGCGCGGTTCGGTCATGGTGTCCTCCAGCAGGGCCATGCCGATGCCGCCTACGGTGCCGCCGATGAGCTGGCTGCGCGCGGTCTTCTCGTTGAGGATGCGTCCGGCGTGCGCGGCGGTCACCAGGCGCGCCACCCGGATCACCCCGAGGTCGGCGTCCACGTGCACTTCCGCGAACTTGGCCGCGTAGGGGCCGGTGGGGATCACGGGCTGATCCGTCTTCGGTGCGTCGGCCGCCCCCTCGACGGCCAGCTCGTCCCGCCCGTGCCGGGAGAGGATCGCCTCATAGCTTTCGCCCCGGCCGTCGTCCTTGCGCTTGATGTGGCCGTCCTCGACGCGCACGTCGCCTACGTCCGCACCGCGCAACGGCGACCGCGTATCGTCGCGGACCAGGTCCAGGAACGAGCGGATCAGGTTCCGGGAGGCGGCGTGGATCGCGGAGCCCATGGCACCGGTGAGCCCGGAGCCACCGGCCGAGGGCGCCTCCGGCAGGGAGCTGTCGCCCAGGACCATGCGCACCCGCTGAAGCGGCAGGGCCAGCAGTTCGGCAGCGAGCTGGGTCATCACCGTGTACGTTCCGGTGCCCAGGTCCATGCCCGCGCTGGCCACCACCGCACTCCCGTCACGCTTGACCGTGATCCGCGCCCGGCAGGCCTGCTGTTCGAAGAAGAACGACGTCCCGCCCATGCCGTACCCGACCAGGGTCCGGCCCCGGCGCATGGAGCGCGGCTTCGGGTCGCGGCGCGACCAGCCGAATTTCTCGGCACCGGTGCGGTAGCACTCGCGCAGCGCGTTGCTCGACCACTGCTGCCCGGTCACCGGGTGTTTTTCGGCGTAGTTGAGCAGCCGCAGCTCGACGGGGTCCATGTCCAGTTCGTAGGCGAGCTCGTCCAGCGCGCTCTCCAGCGCGAAGCTGCCCTGGGCGTCACCGGGAGCACGCATCGAGCCGGGTGAGGGAATGTTCACGCGTACCTGCACGTCCCGCACGCGGATGTGGGGACTGGCGTAGCTCTCCAGCGAGACCCGGGAGACCTTCTCGAAGTTCTCGTCGCCGACCGAAAGGGTCTGCCATGCCTCGTGGTCGATCGCGGTGATCCGGCCGTCGCGGCCGGCGCCGACCCTGACGGTCTGTCTGGTGTCGGGCCGGTGTCCGACCGAGGTGAACATCTGCTTGCGGGTCAGTACCAGTTTCACCGGGCGCCCCACGTGCCGCGCGGCGACCGCGGCCAGGACGGTATGCGCCCACGTACGCAGCCCCGAACCGAAGCCACCGCCGATGTAGGGCGCCAGCACCCGGACGTCGTCCCGTGGTAGGCCGAGCGTCGCAGCGAGGCCGGTCCTGGTGTTGGAGGGGCCCTGGGTGGCGTCGTGGACGGTCAGCCTGTCGCCGTCCCACGAGGCGACTGCCGCGAAGGGGCCCAGCGGATTGTTGGTGTTCGCCGCGGTCCGGTAGGTCTGCTCGACGCGCACCTGCGCCGAGGCCAGTGCCCGGGCGGTGTCGCCGGTCCCGCCGTCGCTCCCGAACGGGTCGCGGACGTGTTCGGCCCCCGGATCGTCGATCTCCACCACGGGGGTGTCCGCCACGTAGTCGGCCCTGACCAACCGTGCGGCCTCGGTCGCCTGCTCGAAGGTCTCGGCCACCACCACCGCGATGTTCTCACCGTGGTAGACGATCCGGTCGCTCTGCAACGGGGGCGGTGGCAGGGAACTCAGCTGACCGTCCGCCTTCACCAGCCGGGGGGCGTTCTCGTGGGTGATCACCGCGAGCACGCCCGGCGCTGCCCGGGCCGCCGCGGTGTCGATGGCGCGGATGCGCCCGGCACCGATGGTGCTCTGCACCAGGACGGCGTGCGCGAGGTCCGGGTAGTCGACGTCCGTGGGGTAGGTGGCGCGGCCGCTCACCTTCACCCGGGCATCGACGCGGTCGATGCCCTCACCGATCCCGGCCGGGGTGGTCGCCTCCCTCTCGCCGGAATCGTCGTGCACCGCGGAGCTGCCCATTGCTCACGACTCCTTCGACAGGGTGCTCAGCATCCGCACGACGGCTCTCCTGCCGAGCTCGATCTTGAAACCATTGGCGGACTGCGCCACCGCGCCCTCCAGGGCCGCCTCCGCGGCCGCCGCGAAGACCTCCCGGTCCGGCGAGGCCCCCCGCAGCAGCTCTTCGGCGCGCGGCACCCGCCAGGGAACGGTGCCGACACCGCCCAGGGCGAGGCGCGCCTCGTGGATCGTCCCGCCGTCGATCACCAGGGCCACCGCGACGGACGCGAGCGCGAACTCGTAACTGGCCCGGTCACGGACCTTGAGATAGCCCGAACGGGCCCCACGGGGGAGCAGCGGAATCTCCAGATGTGTGAGCAACTCCCCGTGCTCCAGCACGTTCTCCAGGTGCGGAGCGGAGCCCGGAAGGCGGTAGAACTCCGTCAGCGGAACCACACGCTGCCCCGCCCGGCCCCGGGCACGCACCGAGGCGCCCAGGGCGAGCAGGGCGACGGCGGCATCGGAGGCGTGCGTGGCGATGCAGTGCCTGCTGGTGCCCAGCACCGCGTGCATCCGGTTGACGCCGTCGATCGCACTGCACCCGGTGCCCGGCTCCCGCTTGTTGCAGGCCACGCTCGGATCCCGGAAGTAGCGGCAACGCGTCCGCTGCAGGAGGTTGCCGCCCATCGTGGCCATGTGCCGCAGCTGTGGGGAGGCGCCCAGCAACAGCGCCTCCCTCACCAGCGGCAGCCGGCCGGCCACCACCTCGTGTGCGGCGAGCTCCTCCATCGTGGTCAGTGCTCCGACGACCAGCGAATCCCCGGTGTCCCGGATGCCGCGCAGGGGCAACCGGGTGATGTCCACGAGCCGGACGGGCTGCAGCACCTCGTCCCTCATCAGGTCCACCTGTGTGGTGCCGCCGGCGAGGTAGGCGGCGGCCGGTTCCGCCGCGACCTCGGCAACCGCATGATCGACGCTCTCGGCGCGGACGTAGGTGAAGCTACGCACGGTCCCCCCTGCCCGCCACCTCACGGATCGCCGCCAGGATGTTCGGGTAGGCGCCGCAGCGGCACAGGTTGCCGCTCATGAACTCGCGAACGTCGTCGTCGGAGGCTGCCCGGCCCTCCTCGATCAGGGCGATGGCCGACATGATCTGGCCGGGGGTGCAGTAGCCGCACTGGAAACCGTCATGCCGGGCGAACGCCTCCTGCATCGGGTGCGGCTCGCCGTCCTGCCCCAGCCCCTCGATCGTCCTCACCTCGCGGCCGTCGGCCGTCGCGGCGAGGGTGAGGCAGGACAGCACCCGCTTGCCGTCGACATGCACGGTGCACGCCCCGCACTGCCCCTGATCGCAGCCCTTCTTCGTGCCCGTCAGCTTCAGCTCGTGCCGCAGGGCGTCCAGCAGCGTGGTACGGGTGTCCACCTCGAGCCGCCGCTCGTCGCCGTTGACCCGGAAGGACACCGGCACCCGGGCCGGCCGGGCGCGCGGCCCGGGCGCCAGCCCCGCCTGTGGTGCGGATGCATCCATGCCCACCGCTCACCTCCATGCGCCTGCCGCGCAGGCTTTTTGCCAACCCACCGGCTCAGCTCGTCCGCGATGCGCCGACCGCCGACAGAGGTTCATAAGCTGAGAAATGCATCCATAAGGTCAGCGCGATATTACGCGCGGCTGTCCGGCGGTCAACGAAGACACGTCGGCGTCACGGCCGCCGGCCCCGCACCGTGCGCCGTTTCTCCGCCGGCCGCGGGTGAGCCGTGTCTCACCTGCGCGGCGCCCCTTGCCTATGAAACGAGTTGCATAGCAGGATCCGGGCCATGGCGCTCGAGCACGCGATCCTCGTCTCCCTGCTGGAGAAGCCGGGCTCCGGCTATGAGCTGGCCCGGCGCTTCGAGCGGTCCATCGGGTACTTCTGGACCGCCACGCATCAGCAGATCTACCGCGTCCTCAAGCGAATGGAGGGCGACGGCTGGATCGACGTGCGCGAGGTGCCCCAGCAGGGCCGGCCGGACAAGAAGGAGTACTCCGTCGCCGCCCTCGGCCGGGCCGCCCTCTCCCGGTGGCTGCACGAGCCGGTCGAGCCCGAGAGCGTCCGGCACGACCTCGCAGTGAAGATCCGCGGCGCGGCCTTCGACGACCCGGTGGCGCTGATCCGGGAAGTCGAGCGGCACCACCGCGCGCACACCGAGCGGCTCGCGCACTACCTCGCGGGGGAGCTGCGCGACTTCACCGGACCCGAGGCGCCCACGACGCCCGACGCCGGGCGCGAACTGCAGCACGTCGTGCTGCGCGGCGGCATCGCCTACGAGCGGATGACGCTCGCCTGGCTCGACGACGTACTCGCCACCCTCCACCGGATCCGTCCCGAGCGCTGAACCTCCGCGCCGCGACAACTCACCCCGATCCCCAAGCCCTAGCCGGAAAGGCGAACACCCATGGCCGACCCGCTGCTGTTCAACCCGCGCACCTACGACCCGGCGCACTTCGACCCCGAGACCCGCAGGCTGCTGCGCGCCACCGTCGACTGGTTCGAGGCCCGCGGCAAGCGCAGGCTGATCGAGGACTACCGCTCCCGTGCCTGGCTGGCGGACTTCCTCGCGTTCTCCGCCGAGGAAGGACTGTTCGCCACCTTCCTCACCCCGGCCTCCGCCGCCGACGGGCAGGACGACAAGCGCTGGGACACCGCCCGGATCGCCGCCCTCAACGAGATATTCGGCTTCTACGGGCTCGACTACTGGTACGCGTGGCAGGTCACCATCCTCGGGCTCGGCCCGGTCTGGCAGAGCGACAACGCCGCTGCCCGCACCCGCGCGGCGGAGCTCCTCTCCCAGGGCGAGGTCTTCGCCTTCGGCCTGTCCGAGAAGACCCACGGCGCCGACATCTACTCCACCGACATGCTGCTGGAACCCGACGGTGACGGTGGCTTCCGGGCCAGCGGCTCCAAGTACTACATCGGCAACGGCAACGCCGCCGGGCTCGTCTCCGTCTTCGGCCGCCGCACCGACGTCGAGGGCCCCGACGGCTACGTCTTCTTCGCCGCCGACAGCCGCCACCCGGCGTACCACCTCGTGAAGAACGTCGTCGACTCCTCGAAGTACGTCAGCGAGTTCCGTCTGGAGGACTACCCGGTCGGTCCCGACGACGTGCTGCACACCGGCCGCGCCGCCTTCGACGCCGCCCTCAACACCGTCAACGTCGGCAAGTTCAACCTCTGCACCGCCTCCATCGGCATCTGCGAACACGCGATGTACGAGGCCGTCACCCACGCGCACAACCGCATCCTCTACGGCCGCCCCGTCACGGCCTTCCCGCACGTGCGCCGCGAACTGACCGACGCCTACGTCCGCCTCGTCGGGATGAAGCTGTTCAGCGACCGCGCCGTCGACTACTTCCGCTCCGCCGGCCCCGACGACCGCCGCTACCTCCTCTTCAACCCCATGACGAAGATGAAGGTGACCACGGAGGGCGAGAAGGTCATCGACCTGATGTGGGACGTCATCGCCGCCAAGGGCTTCGAGAAGGACACCTACTTCGCCCAGGCCGCCACCGAGATCCGCGGCCTGCCGAAGCTGGAGGGCACGGTCCACGTCAACCTCGCGCTCATCCTCAAGTTCATGCGCAACCACCTGCTGCAGCCCGCCGAGTACGCGCCCGTGCCGACCCGCCTCGACGCGGCCGACGACGCCTTCCTCTTCCAGCAGGGACCGGCCCGCGGCCTCGGCTCGGTACGCTTCCACGACTGGCGCACCGCCTACGAGGCGTATGCCGGCGTGCCCAACGTCGGCCGCTTCCGGGAGCAGGCGGACGCCCTGTGCGAGTTCGTCACCACTGCGGCGCCGGGCGAGGAGCAGAGCCGTGACCTCGACCTCCTTCTCGCCGTCGGCCAGCTGTTCGCGCTGGTCGTGCACGGCCAGCTGATCCTGGAGCAGGCGCGCCCGACCGGGCTCGACGAGGACGTGCTCGACGAACTGTTCGCCGTCCTCGTCCGCGACTTCTCCGCACACGCCGTCGAGCTGCACGGCAAGGACTCGGCCACCGCGGAACAGCAGAGCTGGGCGCTGGGCGCGGTCCGGCGCCCGGTCGTCGACGACGCCCGCTCGGCGCGTGTCTGGGAACGTGTCGAGGCCCTGTCCGGAGCGTACGAGATGGCTCCCTAACGGCGCGGCGGCGGTGGTGGCGGCCCAGGGGCCGCCACCACCGCCGGGTCAGGCCTGGCCGGCCTGCTCCCAGGGCTGCCGGCCCGCCACCTGCCTGGTGGTGGCGTTGAGGCGGTTGAAGAGGTTGCTCAAGCCGATCATCAAGGTGATGGCCGACAGTTCCCGCTCGTCGTAGTGCCTGGCGGCCTCGTCCCAGACGGCGTCCGGCACCGGGTCCGTCCTGTCGCTGAGGCGGGTGGCGGCCTCGGCGAGCGCCAGCGCGGAGCGCTCGGCGTCGGTGAAGAAGGGCGCGTCCCGCCAGGCCGCCACCGTGGCGAGTTGCTCGTCGCTCACGCCCGCCTTGCGGGCGCTGCGCACACCGCCGTCCACGCAGACGCTGCAGCCGTTGATCTGGCTGGTGCGCAGGTGGACGAGCTCGAGCGTCGTCTCCGCGACGCCGCCCTTCCTGACGGCCTTGACCAGAGCCAGGGCGGCCGTCATGGCCTCGGGAATGATCACGGCCGGGTTCTCCATACGTGCCTTCACGGCTGTTCCCCTCACGCTTCCTCGAAGCGCCGGTGCCCTCGCACCGGCGCGGTTCTTCGTCTTCACCGCACTGACGGATCGCGACGCGGAAGTGTGACCGGTGGGCCGGCCGGGAGCCGCGCGGTCAGCACGCCCCGGCCGCCACGACCGTCGCCACCAGCGGCACCGGTGGCAGGCCGCCCACCTCGGCCGAGCCGTCGTCGTACCGGCCCGGCGCCGTGTGCGGCAGAGCCCGCAGCGGCAGGGTGCACACCAGTCGGCCGCTGTCGGCGGCGACCGTGTTGACATGCGGATTCGCCAGGACGACGAGCGTCCTGCCGCTGTCCTCCGTCCGGTACCCCACCCGCTTGCTCACCGCACCCCCGAGGGCGTGCGGGTAGCGGAACAACGGCCGGCCCTCGAAGACGAAGCCGGTCGGTGCGGTGAAGCGCTGCACGATCCGCCCCGGGTTCACCGGCCGGCCGACGGGGGCGAGATAGGCGAGAGCGAGGACCGCCGCGGCGCCGGGCACGGCCTGCGGCACGTTCTCCTGCAGGACGGTGAGCGCCTGCTCGTCGGCGACCGGCAGCGGCGCGGCCACCACCACCGCCAGGGCGTGGGCCGTCCGGCGCGCCGCCGGCCCGGCGCCCCGCACCACCGTGAGCGTGGCCTCGTAACGCCCGGGCGGCGTGGTCTCGGGCGCCCGCACCCGGAAGACCCCGTCGGCCGCACCGCCGGCCAGGTACCGCTCCCCGCCCGGATACCTACGCCGCAGGGGCCCTCGCGTGCCGTCCGCCGCACCGACCAGGCCCTCGGGCAGGGCGAGTTCGAAGGCAAGCTCGGCGCCGCCGGCGACGTCCCGGGCCCTGGCGCCCAGAGCGAACTCGTGCGGGCGCTGCACGGTGGCCGGGACGACGAGTTCCACGGACACCTCCTCGCCGCCGGCGCCCGGCGCGGCCGCCCCCGGCAGCCCCGCGACCGTGGTGATCCGGCGCACCCGGTGGCTGTCGCACTCGGCCACGAGCAGATCACCGCGGCCGGCCACCGCCACCGCGCGCGGGAAGTACAGCTCCGCGCCCAGGGCGCCCCCGCCGTCCTCGTCGTGGTCCGGCGCACTGCCGCCCGCCACCGTGGCGATCACGCCGTCCGGCATGACCACGCGTATCCGCTGGTTGAGGGAGTCGGCGAGGTACAGGTTCCCGGCGGCGTCGAGATCGACGCCGCGCGGCTGGTCGAGCCGGGCCCGGGCGGCGGGCCCGCCGTCGCCGTCGTAGCCGGGGAGGCCGGTACCGGCGACTGTGGTGATCATGCCGTCGGGGGACACCTTGCGGACCCGGTGGGTCCAGCAGTCGGCGATGTAGAGGTTGCCCCGGTCGTCGAGGGCCACGTCGATGGGGTTGCGCAGTGCGGAGGCCGTCGCGCTGACGCCGTCGGCGCCGAAGCCGGGCTCTCCGGTGCCGGCGACGGTGGTGATGGTGCCGTCGGTGGTGATGCGCCGTACGCGGTGGCCCTTCCACTCCGCCACGTACAGATTGCCCCGGCCGTCGAGGGCCAGGCCGCGGGGCTCGTTGAAGCGGGCCGCCAGGGCGGGGCCGCCGTCGCCGCCGTGCCCGGGGGCGCCGGTACCGGCGACGGTCGTGATGACGCCGTCGGCGGAGATCCTTCGGATGCGGTGGTTCCAGTAGTCGGCGACGTACAGGCCGCCCGCGCCGTCGGTGACCAGGCCGCCGGGCTCGTGGAGCAGGGCCTCGCCGGCCGGCCCGCCGTCGCCGCTGAAGCCGGGCTTTCCGGTGCCGGCGACGGTGGTGATGGTGCCGTCGGTGGTGATGCGCCGTACGCGGTGGCCCTTCCACTCCGCCACGTACACGGTGCCGGCGCCGTCGAGGGCCAGGGCGCGCGGCTGGTCGAGACCGGCACGGGACGCGGGGCCGCCGTCACCGCCCGAGCGGGCCTCGCCCGTGCCCGCGAGCGTGGTGATGACGCGTACCGCGCCGGACGCGGCGCCCGCACTCTGACCGTCGTTGGCCGTCATGGTCGAGCCTCCTCCTGGGGCGGCAGCTGCAGGGGCGCGCACGACTGGGCGGTCCCGGCTGCCGCGGGAGTCCCGGCGCGCGTCGGATTCCGGCCGCGCCGACCCACGTTAGGGACATGGCCGACGAGCCGACAGACCGTCAGGTCCGGCTGCCGAGACTTCCGGCCATCCCCCGCCGGTGGCGTGTTCGCGCTCCTGACCCATAGCTGACGCACTGTCAGGATGGCACGGGCCGGCGCCCGCCGGACCGAGCGCGAGCGAGTCGAGAGCGAGTCCGAGAGCGAGGAGCCGGCCATGGCCGCATCCGACCACCGTGACCCCGCGCCGCGGCGGCGGCCCTGGCAGTGGGAGGAGCACGAGTGGCGCGGGCACGTCGAGCGCGTCCGCGCGGGCCGCAGCCTGAAGCCGGCCGCGTGGCCGCAGGGCGCCAGGGCCGCCGTGGCGCTGTCCTTCGACACCGACCACGAGACGATCCCGCTGCGCGACGGCCAAACCGGGCCCGGCAAGCTCTCACAGGGCGAGTACGGTGCCCGGGTGGGTGTCCCGCGGGTGCTGGCGCTGCTGGAGCGGTGCTCCGTCCCCGCCACGTTCTTCATGCCGGCCGTCTCGGCCCTGATGCGCCCTCAGGAAGCCCGTGGGTACACCGGTCGCGGGCACGAGGTCGGCATCCACGGCTGGATCCACGAGCGCAATATGGAGCTCGATCCCAAGGACGAGCGCGACCTCGCCTTCCGGTGCGCGGACACCCTGGAAAGGCTCAGCGGACAGCGGCCGGTCGGTATCCGCACGCCCTCCTGGGACTTCAGCGACCACACCCTGGAGATCAGCCGTGAACTCGGCCTGCTCTACGACTCCTCGCTGATGGCCGACGACGATCCGTACGAGATCGTCGCCGACGGGGAGCCCACCGGCATCGTGGAGATCCCGCCGGAGTGGATCCGAGATGACGACATCTACTTCGAGATGGACCGGTATTCCCCGCTGCGTCCGCACGGCATGCCGCGCCAAGTCGTCGGCGGTATCTGGCGGGACGAGTTCGACGTCGCCTATGAGGAGGGCGGCCTCTTCCAGTTGACGATGCATCCGCATGTGATCGGGCACCGTTCACGCATCGTGGTTCTTGAGGAACTGCTGGAGCACATCGCGGGGTACGAGGGCATCTGGTACGCCACGCACGCGGAAGTCGCCCGGTATGCGAAAGAGAGCTCGGAGGCCAGTTCGTAAGCACGGCCGTTCCAGCGCTCGAAGAAACAACCGGAAGCAATTCAGGTGCCGCCGCTTCGACCCCAGTGGTGATACCGCGCGCGTTCCCGCCACTGTTGGGAAAGAGGTTGCTTTGCTAAAGTGTCCTCTGCTCATCTTCCGAGAGCAGTCGGGGGTCAGTGAGGATGCACCGCAAAAGCATATGATCGACCGCCCACTCAAAAGTCAGCGTGTGCGGCCGTTCCTGCGAACGGAAAAGCGAGCCGACGAGCTGGATGCCGGGGCGCTCTGACCCTTGATCAGGCCTCTGATCAGGAAGAAGCCTGAGGTCGCCCCAGTCGCCGTCCCTGCCGCTTGGCGCACCGTCAAACCCCCCGGTCGTATGGTGCGCCCTTGGTTCAGGGTGTTCTCGCCTGCCCGGGCTGGATTCAGGAACGCGCATGAGAAACATTCGGGCGACCCGCGAGTTCCCGCTCGCATTGCGATTGCTATTGCTCAACCAGTTTGGGATCGACATTGGCTTCTACCTCCTGATGCCGTTTCTCGCGGCATATCTGGAGCAGGGGCTCGGAATGTCGGCCGCGCTCGTCGGTCTGGTGCTCGGGGCGCGGAATCTCAGCCAGCAGGGCCTGTTCATCCTCGGCGGATCGGCGGCCGACCGGCTGGGCCCGCGCGTGGTGATCATCACCGGGTGCGCGCTGCGGACCGTGGGCTTCGCCCTCTTCGCCTTCGGGAGCTCGCTGTGGCTGCTGCTGTGCGCCTCCGTGCTCACCGGGCTGGCGGCGGCGCTCTTCTACCCCGCCGTACGCACCTACGTCGCGCTGGAGTCGGGCGAACGCAAGGCCGAGGCCTTCGCGCTGCTCAACGTCTACGCCACCAGCGGATCACTCATCGGACTCCTCCTGGGCAGCGTGCTGTTCCTCGCCGACTTCCGGCTGTGCGCCGTGGTGGCGGCCGCGGTGTTCGGCATGCTGACGGTCGCCCAGGCGATGGTCCTGCCGACCCGCGGGGCCGTGCCCCACGGCCCCTCCGCCACGGTGCTGGGGGACTGGCGCGAGGCGTGCTGCAACCGCCGGTTCCTGCTGTTCTCCCTCGCCACCACCGGCATGTTCACCATGGAGAACCAGCTCTACCTCCTGCTGCCCGAAGGGGCGCTGGACGCCTCGGGCTGGAAGGGCGCGGCCGGCGTCCTGCTGGCCGCGGGCGCGCTCGCCAACATGATGTTCCAGCTGCGCATCACCAGAGCCCTGGAACGCAACGGCGGCGGCACCCGCTGGGTGAGCTCGGGGCTCGTGGTGATGGGGCTCAGCTTCCTGCCCCCGCTGTTCGTCTGCGGCGGGGAACCGCCGGGGAGCACGAGCGAGGCGACGGCGCGCACACTCGTCATGGTGATGGGCTCGGTCATGCTCTTCTTCGGCATCATGGTCGCCCACCCGACAGTGATGGAGATGATCCCGCAGTTCGGACGCGAGAGCCTGACGGGCACCTACTTCGGGCTGTTCTACGTCTTCTCCGGCATCGCGGCCACCGGTGGCAACGCCGTGGTCGGCCGGGCCATGGACATCGGCAAGCAGGCCGGCCTCTTCTGGCTGCCCTGGGTGTGCTGCCTGTCCTTCGGGCTGGCCTCCGCGGGCTCGGTGGCCCTGCTCTACCGCACACGGATGCTGCCCGGCGTGCCGATGCCGTCCGGGGCGCCCGTGGCCGAGGGCACCGTGGTGGGCACGGCGAGGATGGGCAGCGCGGGGATGGGCTCGGCGGTCGTCAAGCGGGCGGCGGCCCCCGTCGTCCCGGTGGTCCCCACGACACCGGCGGGCCCCTCCCCGGTGGCGCAGGGCCCGCAGCGCCCCACGCCCGCCCTGGAGTCCGCCGCCTCGGCGAGCGAAGGCATCAGACAGCAGGACACGGCCCGGCTGCCCGGCCCGGCCCGGGCCGCCGACGAGGCCTCGGACCAGCCGCCCCGCTGACCCCGGCGGCCGCCACCGGTGCGAACCGGGGTCCGGTGGAAGGGCGATGGCGCCCTCCCGGGAGATCCGGCCATCAGAAAAATCGCGAATTGCGCGGTTGCCCGGCTCCCCGGGAGGGCGCGCGAAGGCTCTGACTTCCCTTCCAGGGCAGGCAATTATGCGGCTGTCATGGACTCCTCCCCGGGGAAGGTGGCGCGTTCGCTACCTTGCAGTAGGACTGGTCGCGCCCATAAATTCGAAGATCCGGGGCCATGGTTTCCCGGTCGGCGAAGGGGCCGGTGCCGGGCAGTCTCGGGGAGGCGTCTTGGTGGGCCTTGCGGACGGACACGCGAATCCGCCAAGGGAAGGCGGATCTTTCGTGCCGCTCACGCCCGTTGTCGCTCTACAGCTTTCCGTCGACGGTTATCCGGCAACCCTGTGGCTCAAATTGGAGTCACACAATCCGCACGGTTCCGTAAAAGGCCGCACCGCGCTCGCACTATGGCGGGACGTGGTGCCCCGCGTTGACCCGGAATTCGGCATCATCGAGTCCACCTCGGGCAATCTGGGCCTTGCCCTCGCAGCCGTCGCGGCGGGCAACCAGGTACCGTTCACCGCCGTCGTGGACCCCAGGAGCAGCGCGTCCCTCGTGGACGCCGTACGCGCGCTCGACGGACGCGTGGTCACCGTCGACGAGCCGGACGGCGCGGGCGGATACCTGCTCAGCAGACTCGCCTACATCGAGGAACGGCTGGCCGCCCAGCCCCGGCTGGTCTGGCCCAATCAGTACGCCAACCCGGCCAACCCCGCGGTGCACGCCCGGGAGACCGCGCCAGAGCTACGCGCGCAGATACGGGAGCGGCCGACCAGCGTCCTGGTCGCCGTCTCCACCGGCGGCACCCTGGCCGGCTTCCGCCGCTACGTCCTGACGGCCCGGCCCGAGTGGGAACTGGTCGGCGTGGACGTCGTCGGCTCGGCGGCCCTCGGCGGCACCTCCGGCCGGCGCGTGCTGTCCGGCATCGGCGCGAGCCGCCCCTCGGCGTTCCTGCCCGACGGCTACCGCCCCACCGTCTGGATCACTCCTCAGGAGGCCGTCAGCGCCTGCCTGTGGCTCGCGGAGACCACCGGCTTGGGAATCGGCGGCAGTTCGGGCGCCCTGATCGCGAGCGCCCTGCGCCTCTTCCGCGCCACCCCCCGGCGCACCAGCGTCGCCTGTCTGTGCCCGGACGGGGCCGACCGCTACCTCGACAGCGTGTACTCGACGTCCTGGCGGGATCGCCAGGGCCTGGTGAGCGTTGACATCGGCCGGGGGGTCGAGATCCTCGCGGTGCACCACCCGCCCCGCGACCCGGCGGCGGGCGGCGCCGCCTGGTCCGCGGCCCGCGGAGCACCCGCCCCGGACGATTCCCCGAAGGGACGGTCCCGATGACCGCGGCCGAGCCCCGTCGAGAGTGGGACGAACGAGCCGGCGTGCGCACCTCACCGCGCCGCCGGCTCGGCGACGAACTCCGACGCGGGCAGCTGTTCTTCCCGCCCGCGCTCGTCCCCTATTTCGATCACCCACTGACCGGCGCGTTGCCCGGGCACCAGCGCACCGCCCTGCTCGCCCGGCACCTCTACCAATACCTCGGATTCACCGCCCAGTTCGAGACGCGCGTGGTCAACCGGGCCACCGAACGCATCGCGGGCGGCCGCGGCGGGACGGACGTCCCCACCGCGACCCGGCTCGACGCCTACCGCATCTACGTCGACGAGGGATACCACTCCCTCTACAGCCTCGACGTCATCGACCAGATCTCCCGGGCGAGCCGGATCACCCCCGCGCCGTACGACTTCGGCCCCTTTCTGGCCCGCCTGGACGAGGTGGGGGAGCGGGCCCTGCCGGACGAGACCCCGCTGGCCCAGCTGCTGCAGGTCGTGGTCTTCGAAACGCTGATCACGGCGATCCTCAACGACGTCCCCAAGGATCTTCGCGTGCTGACGGTCGTCCGTGACATCGTCCGCGACCACGCGCGGGACGAAGGCTGGCACCACGCCTTCTTCTCCGGGTTCTTCCGTGAACTGTGGGCCCGGCAGCCCGCCGCCCTGCGCGGCCGGGTCGCGCGCTGCCTGCCGGGGCTGATCCGCTCCAGCCTGCTGCCCGACCTGCGCCCCGTACGGGCCTCGCTGGCCGCCGCCGGGCTCCGGCCCGCCGCGGTGGAGGACGTCGTACGGGACTCCTACCCGGCCGGCCGTGTCGACGAGGACATCAGGAGGGCATCGCGCCACGCAGTACGGCTCTTCGAGGAAACCGGTGTCCTGGATGTGCCCGGCGGCCGGGAGGCCTTCGAGAGCGCCGGACTGCTCCGCTGAACCGAAGCCGGCCCGGGCCGGCGCGCCACCGGGCACGGCCGCCCGCCGGCCCTCCACCGAACCGAGGAGTGAGGATTCATGGGCGATACCCCCCTCCCGCCGGGCCCCGGACAGGAGCGCGGCCTGTTCTCGCTGGCCGAGCTGCCACCTCCGCTGATCGCCGGCCTCACCGCACGGTCGGTCGAGCTGTTCCACGACGCCGCGGCCCACGACCGGCCGCTGGACGGCCGGGTGGCGGGCGTGCTGTTCACCAGAACGTCGACCAGGACCCGTACCGCCTTCACCGTCGGCGCCATCCGGCTGGGCGCCGCACCGGTCACCTTCGGCCCCGGCGACCTCCAGCTGAACACGGGAGAGTCGGTGGCCGACACCGCACGGGTCCTCGGCCCGATGCTCGACCTGCTGGTCGCCCGCACCGCGGGCCCCCTGCAGGAGCTGCGCCGGCTCTCCCGGCAGGGCCGGCTGCCGGTCGTCAACGCCATGGCGGCGCAGGAACACCCCAGCCAGGGCGTGTGCGACCTGGCCACCCTCGCCCTCACCTTCGGCGACCTCACCGGCATACGGGTGCTCTACGTCGGCGAGGGCAACAACACCGCCGTCGCCCTCGCGCACGCTCTCGCGGCCGTCCGCGGTGCCCACGTCACCTTCGCCACCCCGGCCGGCTACGGCCTGCCGGCGCAGGAGCTGCGGACGGCGGAGCGGCGGGCGGGCACGGTCGGCGCGGTCGTCGAGCAGATCCACGCCCTCGGCCCCGCCCCCCAGGACGTGGACGTCGTCTACACCACCCGCTGGCAGACCACGGGCACGGCCAAGGACGACCCCGACTGGCGGGAGCGGTTCCGTCCCTTCCACGTCGACGAGGCGCTGATGGACCGCTGGCCCCGCGCGTCGTTCATGCACGACCTGCCCGCCCACCGCGGCGACGAGGTCGCCGGCCGCGTCCTGGACGGCCCCCGGTCGCTGGCGTGGACCCAGGCGGCCATGAAGCTCTCCAGCGCGATGGCCGTGCTGGAGTGGGCGGCCGCCCCGGACGGCTGACGCCCCTCTGATCCCCAGCCCGAGCCCGTACCACTCACCGACAGGGGTCCTCATGCCGAACGTCTCCCGCGTCCTGTCCTACGAGCACCTCGCCGGGGACGACTTCGTCCCGCCCGCCTCCCCGCAGGTCTTCTTCGAACCGGCCGACACCGAGATCGGGGTCTGGGTCGTCCACGACCTGCTCACCGACGGCTGCTCCGTCCTCGACCTGGGCTCGGGCAGCGGTGCGGCCGCCGCCGCGATGGCCCGCGCCGGCGCCGCCCGGGTGCACGGCGTCGACTCCGGTCCGGAGACGGTCGCCTGGGCCGGTCAGCACTACGCCTCACGCGACGGGGACGGCCGGGTCACCATCGCCCGGGGCGACTTCTCCGCGATGACCACTGGGGAGCTGCTGGCCACCGCCCCCACCCCGCTGCCCCGGCCGCTGGTGGTCACCAGCAACCCGCCCTACGTCCCCCTCACCGTGCGGGCCGACGCGCAGCGCCGCTCCATCAGCGGCGGCACGGACGGGCTGAAGTGGGCGCCGGCGATCATCGGGCACGGCCGTGCGCTCCGCAGCGACCTGGGGCTGACGATCGGCAGCTACTCGACGCCCCGCAAGGCCGTCCAGCTGCTGGAGGCGGCCGGCTACCGGGTGCACGCCGTCACGCTGTGCCCGCTGCCGCTGGGCGAGTTCACCCTGGCCAACATGGAGCAGGTGCTGGCCCTGGAGGAGGCGGGCGAGGCCGTGCTGTGGCGGGCCGGGCGCGACGTGCCCGCCTACTTCATCGTCGGCCTCGCCTGCCGGTGGACGGGGCCGGGCACGGCCGCCACGCACGACCGGCTCTCGGGGGACGGGCTGCTGGGGCTGCTGCGCGTCGCCGCCCGCTCGCGCACCGCCCGCCTGGAGACCCTGGACGGGCCGCGCCCGGACGGCTGGAGCGGGCCGCTGAGGGTTCTGGACCTGCCGGCGGCCACGGTCCGCCGGCACTGGTGAGCAAAGGCAAGAGCCGAGGGAGAACAGCCAGTGAAGGACGCAGTCAACCCACCGCTCCCGGTACTCGTCTCGCCCGTCAGCGTCACCGCCGGGGCGGTGCTGCACAGCGCCGACTTCATCCGCCACCGGCTGCGGGCCGGCGGCCGCGACAGCATCGTGCTGTACGCGGGCGTCCAGATCAACGGCACCCCCCACCTGGGGACCAACGTCATGCAAAGCGCCGCTTTTCTCCTGGCCCAGGCGGCGCGGGAACGTTTCGGTGTAGCGGCCCGCATACGGTTCGGGGCGCTGGACAACGCCCCGTACGAAACCCGCGCGTGCCCGGAGACCGGCAGCCTGTACGAGCGCTCCTACCGGCAGGCGCTGGGCGGTAGGCGCATCGAGGAGCTGGTCGCCCGGCACTACGGCGGCCTCTTCGACGAGCTGTCCGCGGCCACCGGCGTCGGCTACGAGGTCGAGACGTACACCAGCCAGCAGTCGGGGCACGCCTTCCGGGAGGAGTTCCTGGCCTCGCTCGGCCTGATGGACACGCTGCGCTGGGTGCTGGCGCCCTCCAGCGGCACCGTGCCGGTGAACTTCCCCTGCCCGCAGTGCGGCTGGTCGCAGAAGTTCGGCGAGCGGACCGAGCTGCTGTCGGCCGGGGACCAGGAGGCCCGGTTCGCGGCGTTCTGCCTCGACCACGGGAAGTACCTGGTGGACGTCACGCCCGCGACGGACGCCTTCATCGGGCTGACGACCCTGCACCGCAACCTCGTCAAGGAGCGGGTGGCCGCCCGCGACGACGCGCTGCCGGTCATCGTCAAGGGGGCCGACTGGGCGCCGGGTTGCCGCCTGCTGGACGAGGCGTTCCTGTGCTACCCGGGGACGCTGCCACCGCCGCGCCTCTTCACGCCGGTGGTGCTCTGCGACTCCGGCGCCAAGCTGTCCAAGTCGCTCATCCGCCAGGGCGCGGCCGACCTGCCGGCCGCCACCGAGCCCTGGATGCTGGACGCGTCGGTGTGGGAGGGCACGGTGGGGGAGTACGCGCGGATGCTGCTGGGCCTGGTCTCCCGCATGCTGTCCGAGCCGCGCCACTTCGAACGCGGCTACACCACGCGGGAGGTGGCCCGCCTCATGGGCCGCCGGGGCCCGGGCCCGTCCGGGGGAGCGGGATGACTTCGCGGCTGGCCAGGTAGCGGGGGCGCGGCCTGGGCGCCGCGTAGGGAACCCCGAGCGGGTTGTGCACGCTGTTGTAGACCACGAAGAGGTTGGTCCGCGAGAAGGGCGAGGTGTTGCCGTTCGAGGCGTGCAGGCAGTTGCAGTCGAACATGACGGCCGAGCCGGGCGCCCCGGTGAACTGCCGGATGCCGTGCCGTTCGGCCAGCGCCGTCACACCGGCCCGGTCCGCCGACCCGGCCGGGAGGTTCTTCCCCAGCAGCGACAGCTTGTGGTAGTCGGAGGGCGTCTCGCCGACCGACGGGAGGAACGTCCGGTGCGAACCGGGGATGATCATCAGGGGGCCGTTGTACGGCATGTTGCCGGTGAGCGCGATGGACAGGCTCAGGGCCCGGGGCGCGGGCATCCCGTCCTCGGAGTGCCAGGTCTCGAAGTCGGAGTGCCAGCCGAACGGTGAACCGCCGAAAGCGGCCTTGTAGTTCACTCTGCTTTGATGGATGTACACCTCGGAACCGAGGATCTGCCGCGCCATCCCGGCGAGCGGCTCGGAACGGATGACGGCGGCGAACACCTCGGAGAGCTCATGCACTTCGAAGAGCGAACGGATGCCGTCGGAGTCGGGCTCCATGACCATGCGCTCCGTGCCGCGCACCATGCTGTCCGCGGACATTCTCGCGATTTCCGCGCGGCATTCGGCGACCTGTTCACCACTCAGCAGCGCCTCGAAGGCGAGGAAGCCGTCGCGCTCGTACGCCACCAGCCGCCCGGCGTCCAGCGGACCGCCTTCGGTCCCGCCCCAGACGACGGGATGGCTCCGGTCCACGGGGACCGACTCGGTGACATGGCGGGTGGGGTACGGATCGTGCGCGGTACCGGGCACCGGGGAGGAGGACATCGCCGCGACTCCAGAAGTATCGGGGATACCGGGACGAACGGCTGTGACGTTTCTGCCGTCGGAAGGAGAAATCCGCTGCATGGCTTCCCGTGGCCGCAGACGGAAAAACCTGGCCGCCGGCCCCCTCCCCGCTGCCCGGGGGGATTTCGGTCAAGGTCGCGGAACCGAGCGGATACGGGGCCCCGGACGGCGCTGCCTGCCGCGCCGGGCCAGCCGCCGGGCGAATGCGGAGAGACAAAGGCACATGCCGATATAGACCGGGCCGACGACGAGCAGGACGGGTATGTAGGGATAGCCGGAGGGTGTCGCCGTGTTCTGGGCCAGGAGTTTCCCTGCGTAGAGAAGTTCCTCGTAGGTGATGATGAAACCGAGCGAGGTGTCCTTGAGCGTGACGACGAGCTGGCTGACGATGCCGGGCAGCATGGCCCGTACGGCCTGGGGCAGGACCACGGTCATGGTCACCTGACTCTTGCGCATGCCCAGCGCGTACGCCGCCTCGCGCTGGCCCCCGGGCACGGCCCGGGCCCCGGCCCGCAGGATCTCCGCCTGCACGGACCCGTTGTACAGCGCGATGCCGATGACCAGCGCCCACAGGGTGGGGCCGGCGAAGTTGTCCGCGAGCCAGTTGCCGGTGCGGCCGAACTCCGTGCGCAGAAAGCGGGCGGCGGTGGCCACGCAGGACCGCAGCCAGCCCGTGTTGTACAGCGCGAAGATCATGATGAGCAGCGGCATGGCCCGGAAGAACTCCACCAGCGCCGTGGCGGGCCAGCGCAGGAACCGGTGGTCGGAGAGCCGTCCGGCGGCCAGCAGCAGGCCCAGCAGCAGTGACAGCACCACGGCCAGGGTGAACGCCTTGAGCGTCTCCAGGGCGCCGATCAGGATCCGTCGTTGTACGCCCCGGTAGGTGAAGGCCTCCCACATCGCCGGGGTGAACTGACCGGCATCACGCAGCCGGAGCACCACATGGACGGCCAGGGCGGCGATGCCGAGGACCGCCAGGGCGCCGATCAGGAGATTGCGGCGGCGGGCACGGGGGCCCGGGGTGTCGAAGAGGACGGAGCTCACCGCGCCACCGCCAGCCGGTGCTCCAGCAGCCGGAAGAGCGCGCTGATGGTGAGGATGAGCAGGAGGTAGGCGACGGAGACCCACAGGAAGACGGTCAGGATGGCGTAACCGCGCTCGGCGAGGGTCTTCTCCACGCTGAACAGCTCGTAGACGCTGAACCCGCCGGCCAGCGCCGAGTTCTTCGTCAGCGTGATCAGCAGGCTGCCGACGGGCGGGACAGCGACCCGGCCGGCCTGCGGCAGCACGACCAGAAAGGCCGTCTGCGCGAAGGACATCCCCAGGCTGCGGGCCGCCTCCGCCTGGCCGACGTCGACGGTGTTGACGCCCGACCGGAGCGCCTCGCAGACGAACGCGGAGGTGTAGACGCCCAGGGTCAGCACGGCGAGGGTGAAGTAGCTCAGCCCGGACAGCCCGACCATCGGCAGGCCCAGCGTCACGCCGAAGAACAGCAGGGTGAGCGGGGTGTTGCACAGCACGGTCACCCCGGCGGTGCCGAACGCGCGCAGCGGCGGGACGGGCGAGACCCGGAAGAGGGTCAGAACGGTGCCCAGGCCCAGGGCGAGCAGCGCGCTGAGGCCGGTCAGTGCCACGGTACCGAGGAACCCTCTGCGGAACAGGCCGACGTTGTCCAGCAGTACGTGCACGGTCGCCTCCGTGACCTCGGCGGGCCCGCGTGCCGGCCCGGGCGGGTGGGTACTCCGGGGCCGTGACCTGCCGCGCGCGGCAGCTCCCGCCCCGGGTCAGTACCGGATCACCTCCGGCGGGGTGGGGGCGGGGGCGCCGGAACGGCCGAGGGTGGCGGCGTAGGCCCTGAGCCAGTCGCCGTTGCCGCGGTGGTGCTCCAGCGCGTCGTTGACCGCGTCGCGCAGGGCCTTGTCACCGCGGGTGAGCCCGACGCCGTAGGGCTCCTGGGAGAAGGGCCTGCCGACGACCCGCAGCCTGCCGCCGTTCTGCGCGGCGTACCCCTTCAGTATCGTGTCGTCGCTGGTCACCGCGTCCGTCTCGCCGCTGATCAGGTCCTGGACGCACTGCGCGTAACTGTCGTGGGAGCTGACCTCGGCGCCGTAGGAGGGGTTCTCGATGCGCCGCCAGGGGGTGGAGCCGGTGACGGAGCAGACCCGCCGGCCCCTGAGGTCGTCCGGGCCGCGGATGTCCTTCTCGTCCCGCTTGACCAGCAGGTCCTGCCCGGCGATGTAGTACGGCCCGGCGAAGGAGACGTGCTTCTTGCGCTCGTCGTTGATGGTGTACGCGGCGACGTAGAAGTCGACGTCCCCCTGGGAGATGGCCGTCTCCCGGCCCTGCGGGGAGACGGTCTTCCAGGTGATCTGCCCGGGCCCGAACCCGAGGTCGGCCGCGATCATCCTCGCGATCTCGATGTCGAACCCGAAGCGGCGGCCCGTGACGGGGTCCTCGAAGCCCAGGAACGGGTGGTCCGACTTCACGCCGATCACGATCCGGTGGGCGGCCCTGGCGTGCCGCAGGGCGGGCGAACCGCTGACGGTGACATTCCGGTTGACCGGGTAGGCCATGCGGTGCTCCCCGTTGCCGATCAGGGCGGCCACGCTGCCCGGGGGAACGCCTTCCCGGCCGCAGGAGACCAGCGAGGCCAGCGTGAGCAGTGCGATGGTCGGGACCAGGGGACTCCTCGGCCTCATTCTGCTCCAGGTGAGAGAAAAAGGCGGATGACCCTGTGATCCTTGGATCACCCAAGACGAAAACCAGCATACCGACGGTGGCGTGGTACGCCACCGGTGATGCGCCCGCGCACGCGATCCGGGTGACGCCCCGGCGGGATGCCCGGGCGGCACGTCTTGCGCGGGCGGGCACGGCGCCGCAGAGTCGAGGCATGCCCATCGCAACGGTGAACCCAGCGAACGGCGAGACGCTCAAGACCTTCGACGCACTGGGCCCGGAGGAGATCGAGCGACGCCTGGCCGCGGCCGCGGCGGCCTTCCGGCAGTACCGCACCACGGACTTCGCCGAACGGGCGCGGCTGCTCGGCCGCGCCGCGGACCTCCTGGACGACGACGGCGACGACATCGCCCGCACCATGACCACCGAGATGGGCAAGCCGCTGGCCGCGGCCCGCGCGGAGGCGGCGAAGTGCGTGAAGGCGATGCGCTGGTACGCGGCGAACGCGGAGCGGCTGCTGGCGGACGAGCTCCCCTCCGACGCGGAGGTCAAGGACGCCGGCGCGGCACACGCCCGCGTCCACTACCGCCCGATGGGAGTGATCCTCGCCGTCATGCCGTGGAACTTCCCCCTGTGGCAGGTCGTCCGCTTCGCGGCGCCCGCCCTCATGGCGGGGAACACCGGCCTGCTCAAGCACGCCTCGAACGTGCCGCAGACCGCGCTCTATCTGGAGGACCTCTTCCGCAGGGCCGGTTTCGCCGAGGGCTGCTTCCAGACCCTGCTCGTGGGCTCCGGTGCCGTGGAGTCCATCCTGCGCGACCCCCGCGTCGCCGCGGCGACGCTCACCGGCAGCGAACCGGCGGGCCGCTCGGTCGCGGCGGTCGCCGGCGACGAGGTCAAGAAGACGGTCCTGGAACTGGGCGGCAGCGACCCGTACGTGGTGATGCCGTCGGCGGATGTCGCCCGCGCGATCCGCACGGCCGTTACGGCCCGCGTCCAGAACAACGGCCAGTCCTGCATCGCGGCGAAGCGCTTCATCGTGCACACCGACATCTACGACGCCTTCGCCGAGCGCTTCACCGCCCTGATGGCGGGGCTGACCGTCGGCGACCCCATGGCGGAGTCCACCGACGTCGGCCCGCTCGCCACGGAACGCGGCCGCGCGGACCTGGAGGAGCTCGTCGACGACGCCGTACGCCGCGGCGCGACCGCCCTGTGCGGCGGCCGCCGCCCCACGGACCCGGCCGAGCTCGCCCGGGGCTGGTACTACGAACCCACCGTCCTCGCCGGGGTCGCCCCGGGCATGCGCATCCACCACGAGGAGGCCTTCGGTCCGGTGGCCTCGCTGTACCGTGTCCGCGACCTCGACGAGGCGGTCGCGGTGGCCAACGACTCACCCTTCGGCCTCAGTTCCAACGTATGGACCCGTGACGAGGGCGAACAGCGGCGGTTCGTACGTGACATGGAGGCCGGCGGCGTCTTCTTCAACGGCATGACGGCCTCCCACCCGGCGCTGCCCTTCGGCGGCGTCAAGCGGTCCGGCTACGGCCGGGAGCTGTCGGGCCACGGCATCCGCGAGTTCTGCAACGCGACGACTGTCTGGCACGGCGAGGAACCGGGCGCAGGGTGACGGCCGCCGGGAAGCGAGCCTTGGATCACCGCCCCCAGCGGAGCCCGGGGGTCTGCACGGGCGCGTCGTACAGGCGCAGCAGCTCGTCGTCCACCTGGCACACGGTCACCGAGGCGCCCGCCATGTCGAGCGAGGTCACGTAGTTCCCCACGAGCGAGCGCGCGACCGGCACGCCGCGCTCACGCAGCACGCGGTGCACCTCCGCCGTGAAGCCGTACAGCTCCAGCAGCGGGGTCCCGCCGGCCCCGTTGACCAGCACCAGCACCGGCCCGCTCGGGCGGAGGTCCTCCAGCACCGCGTGCACGGCGAAGTCCGCGATCTCCCCCGACGTCATCATCGCCCGCCGCTCCCTGCCGGGCTCGCCGTGGATGCCCACCCCCAACTCCAGCTCACCGGAGGGAAGGTCGAAGGTCGGACCGCCCTTGGCCGGCGTGGTGCAGGACGCCAGGGCGACGCCGAAGCTCCGCGACGACTCGTTGACCCGGCGGGCGATCGCCTCCACCCGCTCCAGCGGCGCACCCCCCTCGGCGGCCGCACCCGCGATCTTCTCCACGAAGAGCGTCGCCCCGGTTCCGCGCCGCCCGGCGGTGTAGAGGCTGTCGGTCACGGCGACATCGTCGTTGACCAGGACGCTGGCGACCTGGATGCCCTCGTCCTCGGCGAGCTCGGCGGCCATGTTGAAGTTGAGCACGTCACCCGTGTAGTTCTTCACGACGAACAGCACTCCCGCCCCGCTGTCCACGGCCGCCGCCGCGCGCACCATCTGATCGGGAACGGGAGAGGTGAACACCTCCCCGGGGCATGCCGCATCCAGCATCCCCACCCCCACGAACCCCCCGTGCAACGGCTCATGCCCCGACCCCCCACCCGACACCAGCCCCACCTTCCCGGCCACGGGCGCATCCCGCCGCACGACGACGCGCCGCTCCACATCGACCGCCAGCTCAGGATGCGCGGCGGCCATCCCACGCAACGCGTCGGCGACCACGGTCTCGGGGACGTTGATGAGCATTTTCATGGGGGGCTCCGGGGGTGCTGGGCGGACGAGCCCCTGACCTGCGTTTTCGCAGGTCAGGGCTGGTTCGGCAGGTAGTTGATCTAGGCGGTCTCTGGCGGTCGATGGCTGGGGCTGGCGGTACTGATGCTGACCTAATGCTGACTTTGCTGATGGTTCGTCAGCTACCCCTGGGGGCTGTCTGCGGTCTCGGGAAGCGTACCGAGACCGGTGGCAGGGGCGAGCGCTCCAAGGAGGCGGAATAGGGGGTCATGGCTCCCGCACACGAATTTTGACCCAGCCGGTCTTCCGCTTGGCGGGGGTCGCATGGCGTTTGCGGCAGCGTTTGCGAGACGCCCTGTGCGACGTGCGTATCGGACTTGTGCTGACTGATCCAGGGAGGGTGAATAGCTGCTGATAGTGGGAGGGGATATCGGTACTGCCCCAGTACTTCGTCCCGGCAGGCGGCGAACCTGCAGGTCGGGCTGCTGCCGACGAGCTCCGGACCTGTTGAAGCATCAGCGAGTTACTCTCGCAATGAGCGCCGTGGACTCGGTCGGAAAGCTCAGCTGGGCGGTTGGTTTCGTACATCTCACGGATGCGCGTGTCGATGCCGTCGGCCTTGTCCGCGGTGGCGTTGGCGCGGCGCAGCTGGTCTTCGGCGGTGTTGAGCTGGGCGGTGATGCGGACGCACCACTGGTAGCCGGGGGCCTGGTCGGTGCCGAGGACCGCGGCCAGGGCAGCAGCGGCTGCTTCGGCCTCGCGGGTTTTGGTGGCGGCGTCGGCGGCAGCCTGGTCCGCCTCGTCCACGAGGCTTTCGAGCCGGGTGGTGCCCAGATGTCCATAGGGCCGGGCCGTCCAGTCCTCGACCGGCTCTGAAACGGGTTCCGGCTGGGGCGCGGCCGGTTCGGGGCGCGCGGCGTAGCCGACGGCCAGGAAGCGTTCCAGGGGCCGCCGCTCGGGCTCCGTCTGTTCCTGGTGGTCCTGCGCCTGCTCACCGGCGTAGGCATCGTGGCGCCATACGACCAGCCTGCGGCGCGGCCCACCGTCCCGCAGCCCGGCAGAGCTGTCCAGGGCCCCTAGCCGGGGGTGTGCCTTACGTTCGTCCCTGGGGTGTGCCGGGGGTGTTGTGCATATTGCTGGGTATGACGCCTCCGCTCGCCACCCGCATACACCTGGTGATCACTTTCGCGCTGGTGACGTGCGCGGCGCTCGGCGGGATCTGCTTCGGTCTTCTCCTGGGCGGCCCGATCACGGCTGTGATTGTTGCGGGTGCAGCCGGTCTGGGTACATGGGTCGGGTCGTTCTTCGCCCGCCGCCAGATCGTCGCCCTCTTCCGGCCCGAGAGCGATGTCGCCCGGGCCGACGGCTATGCCGAGGGGATCGCCGACGGGGTCCTGGTAAGTATCGCGACGTACCAGGCCGCGGTCTTCCCGCTCACCCCGGACGGGGTGAGCGAAGAGGAACGACAGGCCCGCCGCACCGTCGCCTACCGGGTCTCCGCTTATGACGGTCTGCCCCTTGCGGTACGGGTTTCGGCGGCCGAAGCCCTGGAAGCCGTCGACCAGGGCCTGGACGCCGACCGCGCCCAGGCCGCGATGAAGGCTTTGTCCCTCACGGTCTACGCGCACCGCGGCGGCCGGTGAGCAGTGGAAGCCGGGTGACCCGGAGGTCCTGGTCGTGCTGGACGCCGGGTACGACGCTCCGCGCATCGCTCGTCTGCTGGCCGGGCTGCCTGTCGAGGTCCTCGGCCGCCTGCGTTCGGACCGTGTGTTGCGGCGGCCGACACCGCCGCGGGTCTACGACCCCCAGGGCGGCCGGCCGCCGAAACACTGTGGAGAGTTCGTCTTCGGCGATCCGGGCACCTGGGGTACCGAGCAGGCCGTGACAATCACGGACACCCGCCTCAGCAGCAAGGCGACCGCTCAGGCGTGGGACCGGCTGCACCCCACAGGACAGCAAGTGCGCCGTAACTTACCAGCAGCAGCGGCCGCGCACCCGTTCGGTCAGCGAGACGTCCCAACGGCACGGTTCCCAGAAATCCGAAGAAACCTGCCACTGCAAGACCGAAACCCACTTGGGAGGCAGTCAGTCCGGCATACCGGGTCAAGAAAATGACGCTGGAGGTCAAAAATAACCCGCTACCCGCCGATTGCGCCAGAGTCAATACGGCCAGGCGTCGAGCAGCCCCCCTCTTCCGGCACTAAGTCAGCCATCCAAGCTGACCGATACTCTTTAGCTCTTTTTCGTAACATGCCTTGCCTGAGTGTTGCAACCCATGACGAGAGGTTCGCCATCTGGGTCATTTCGTGCCATCCGCGCTCCCCGGATGGGATTCCATGCGAAGGCACCAGTTCAAGATCCACTACGAACGATTCCCCCTACACGCATCGACCGTCAAGAGGTGAACGTAAAGCAATACCAAGTGAACTCAAACTTTTCTTCATGGGCGTCCCTGAGGTACGGACCACTCGACGCGCCATGGTTCCGTGGGGGCATGAATGAACGCTTCTTACCCGGACAGATCATCGTTCGCCGCGAGCTGCTCGACGATAAGCCGTGGCTGACCTATCCGGTGCGCGTGGTCGAGGACAGTGCTGATCTGCTGGCGCTGTACATGGCTCAGGGCACACCCATGACCTTCGGCCCTGGGCCGTTCTCGTGGGGCCCCCACCCGTGGCAAGCCATCGCAGACACGTGGCAGTCGCCCGGGGTGCTCCAACTCCAGAGGCCCGGCGACCTGTATGCGGTGGGTCTTCTGGAGCGATGACCGTTCCCGCCACGATTGGTACATCAACTTCCAGCGGCCGTTCCGCAGGACGACGCATGGGATCGACACCCTGGACCTCGAACTCGACATCTGGGTTCCCGGGGACGGGAGCCCCTACCGCTGGAAGGACGTCGACCACTTCGAGGAGCGGGCGAAGGCCGGCGGCTTCGCCGAGGGCGAGGCCGACCGTGTGCGCGAGGAGGCTCGGGAATTGGCGGCCGTCCTTGAGCGTGGGGAGGCATGGTGGGACCTGGCATGGGCGCGGTGGCGCCCCAACGACACCTGGACCATCACAGACCCCGTGCCGTACAAACTGGCCGAGTCGGTACGCCCTGTCACTACCGTCCCGAGTTGAGCGGAAGAGCCCACCACAGCCTGCAGAACAACGGGCTCAACCACGCCAGGTACCTATGAGCCTTCGCCACCCTCACTTAGACGCCGTTTCTTATGGTGTGATCGTTCGTTGAGCCGTGCATGACGGATCTGGTTGAGCGACTGGTACCGGACGAGTTATGGGCGTTGTTCCGG
>NZ_JBEZYL010000021.1:0-96998 GCF_040638465.1 Streptomyces sp. NPDC026206 | reverse complement strand
ACGCCGGACGGGCTGAATATTCAGCCCGTCCGGGGGCACCTCCCAGCGGTAGCTGGGGGAGCTTGAGGACCGGGGTCCGGGGCGGAGCCCCGGTTAGGCCTCACCCGGCGGCGGCCACTCGTCACCCCAGTCCGCGTCCCGCGCACCCTTGTAGAGGGCGCCGTGCCGCTTGCTCACCGTCTCGCGCGCCAGACCGTCCCCGGGCGTGCACAGCTCCAGCAGGACCTGGCCCTTGCGGATCTGGGGCCTGCGCACGATCCGGGCGGGCGCTTCGGCCGGCAGCTCCTCGTCCCGTACCGCCGCGACGTACGAGAACTTCTCGTCCTCGTACGGCAGCGAGCCGCCCTTGACCTGCCGGTGCAGCGAGGAGCGGCTCACCCGCGCCGCGAAGTGGCACCAGTCGCTGCCCGGCTCTATCGGGCAGGCGGCGCTGTGCGGGCAGGGCGCGACGACGCGGAAACCCGCAGCGATCAGGCGGTCGCGCGCCTCGATGATCCGCAGATAGCCCTCGGGCGTGCCCGGCTCGATCAGGACGACGGCCCGTGCCGCACGGGCCGCCTCGTCGGTCACCGCCCGGCGGTTGGCCTCGGTGAGCTCGCCCAGGACGTACGAGACGGTGACCAGGTCCGTGCCGGAGGGGACGGCCAGGCCGCTGCCGATCGTCTGCCGCCGCCAGTCGGCGGTGCGCAGCGCTTCGGACTGCGCGGCACGGGCCAGCTCGCCACCGAGGGCGAGCGCCGGCTCGGCCCAGTCCAGGACGGTGGTGCGGTGCTGCCCCTGCGGCCACGCCGCCGCGACCGCCCAGGTGGCGGCGCCGGTGCCGCCGCCGACATCGACGTGCGTGGCGGGCGTCCACTCCGGCAGCCGGTCGCGGAACGCCTCCAGGGCGGACCGTACGGCCTCGAAGGTGGCCGGCATGCGGTACGCGGCGTACGCGACGACGTCGGAGCGGTCGCGCAGTACGGGGGTGTGGGTCGGGGTGCGCCCCCGGTAATTGGCGATCAGCCGCTCGACGGCCTGGGAGGCCTGGCGGGGCGGCAGCCCGTCGAGGAGGCCGGCAAGGGCGGTGCGCAGGTTCTCGCCGGTCGGCGCAGGTGCGGGGGCGTGCATTCGACGAATTCTAGGCGTTTCTAGGCGTCCGCCGTCGCGCCTGTGCGCTGCCACGGTCGGCACAGCCCCAGGAAGCAGCCCACGGCTGCCAGCGCGCAGCACAGCTGGACGAGCGCCATGGGCACCGCCGTGTGCTCGCCCGCGATGCCGACGAGCGGGGAGGCGATGGCGCCGAGCAGGAAGGTCGAGGTGCCCAGCAGTGCGGACGCGGACCCGGCGGCGTCACGGGAGCGCATCAGCGCCTGGGCGTTGGTGTTGGGCATGGCGAGGCCCATCGCGGACATCAGGACGAAGAGCCCGGCCGAGACGGGAACCAGCCCTGCCGTGCCGAGGACCCCGCAGGCCATGACGAGCAGGGCACCGGCGGCGAGGGTGATGACGGCGAGCCCCGCGCCCAGGACCTTGTCCATGCTGACCCGGCCGACCAGCAGCTTGCCGTTGACCTGGCCGACGAGGACGAGCCCGACGGAGTTGACCCCGAAGAGCAGGCTGAAGGTCTGCGGGGAGGCGCCGTAGATGTCCTGGACGACGAACGGCGACGCCGCGATGTAGGCGAACAGCGCGGCGAAGGCGAAGCCGCCCGCGAGCATGTAGCCGGCGAAGACCCGGTCGGCGAGCAGGGCCCGCATGGTGCGCAGCGTCTCGCCGAGCCCGCCCGCCTGGCGCCGGGCGGGCGGCAGGGTCTCGTCCAGGCGGCGCCAGACGACGAGGGTGAGGGCGACGCCGATGGCGGTGAGGACGACGAAGACGCCCCGCCAGTCGGTCAGGCGCAGGATCTGGCCGCCGACGAGCGGTGCGACGACGGGGGCGACGCCGGAGATCAGCATGAGCGTGGAGAAGAAGCGGGCCATGGCCACGCCGTCGTAGAGGTCGCGGACGATCGCCCGCGCGATGACGATGCCCGCGGCCCCGGCCAGGCCCTGGACGAGCCGGAAGCCGATGAGCAGTTCGGCGGTGGGGGCGAACGCGCAGACGGCGGTGGCGAGGACGTAGATCACCATGCCCGCGAGCAGTGGACGGCGGCGCCCCCACTTGTCGCTCATGGGGCCGACGACGAGCTGGCCGAGCGCCATGCCCATCAGGCAGGCGGTGAGGGTGAGCTGGACGGTCGCGGCGGGGCTGCGCAGGGCGTCGGTGACCTCCGGCAGGGCCGGGAGGTACATGTCCATGGAGAGGGGCGGCAGGGCGGTCAGCCCGCCGAGGACGAGCGTGACGACCAGGCCGGTGCGCCGGGCGGCGGCGACGGCCGGGGCATCGGCGCCGTTCGTCCTGGCGTCCGCGGCCTGGGCGGGGCCGGTTTCCGTCATGCGTCGCTCCATGGAGTCATATAACTTTCAAGTGACTCCTCATGGTGTCATGGGCATGGGGGCGTCGCGGGCCTTACATGTGGTGATATGCGCAACGCGGGGGTGAGGCGCGCCGCTCGGGGCCGCCGGGGATCGCCCGGGGCCGCCCGGGATCGCCCGGGGTGATACGCACCGCGTGGGGTGATACGCACCGCGTGGGGCCGGGGTGACACGCACCGCGTGGGGCCGGGGCGACGGTGAAGGCCAGTGGTGCTGAACTTTCATCGCGTGGGCGGCGCGTCGCTGAAGAGGGGGCGCATGGCGTCGCACTCGCGCTCCCAACGTCCTTGCCTCCAGGGCTGAACGGCCGATTCGGGTGTAGCTTCCTCCCATGCGAGGGGCAACGCCGAGGGGGGTGGCTGCATGAGCCCGGACGGAGACCCTCCGCCACCACCGCCGAACCCGCCTCCGCCACCGCCTGTCCCGCCCGACAACCGCTTCTGGTCGCGCGTGTGGACGTACTGGGTGACCGGCGGCCTGGCCGTGGTCCTGGCGGCCGTGATCCCGGTCCTGGTCAAGGCGGGCCCCTTCGCCTCCGACGACCACCCAAACCCGCCCCCGCCGACACCGACCGCCTCTCCCGAGACCCCGCGGAGCCCCTCCCCCGTCCTGTCCACGACGGCACCGGTGCGCGTATCGGCGAAGGTCAACAGCGTCACCCCGCTCGGCACGGTCACCCCGACCGTCACCAAGGTGCAGGCCAACGTGACCTTCGCCGGCCTCAAGGGCAGGTCGGGTTACATCAAGTGGCACACCTACAACGACACCACCAGGCTCAGCATGAGCGAGGACAGCACCATCAGCTCCCCCGTCCTCAACTGGGACAGCACGGACTGGAAACCGACCTTCATCGTCCCCACGCCGGCCGTCCACTGGCAGCTGCAGGTGACGGCATACGCCCCGGACGGCACCCGACTGGCGACGGGACACTCGAACTTCACGTTCAACTCGTCCACTTCTTCCTGAAATACTCGCACAACGACGGCGGAGCATCGGCAGCCAAGCGGCCGAGAGCCCCGCCGGTTTTCTTGTGCGGGAAAGAGTGTGCGGGAAGTGAAGGAGACGGGACGGATGAGACGGGCTCTGCGGCTCCGGGGCGGCAGATTCTTCGGGGCGGCGGCAGTGGCGGGCATGGCCTGCCTCATGCCGGCCCCGCCCCCGGCCGATGCCGCCGAGGCGGCGGGGAACCCGGACACTGGCTGGACAAGGACCTGGGGCACAGCGATGGCCTCGGCCGGGGACCCACAGGAGTCCAAGGTGGCCGGCAAGCAGACGCTGCGCATGGTGGTGCACACCGGCATCGGCGGCAGCACGTCCCGCATCCACCTGGTGAACACCTTCAGCGAGGACCCGGTGACCATCGGGCACGCCACGATCGCCCGCCAGTCGAACGGCGCCTCGGCTGCCCGCAAGCCGGTGACCCTGACCTTCGGCGGCAGTGAGCGGACGGTCATCCGGCCCGGCGGGGACATGTACAGCGACGCCGCGGCATTCCCGGTGCAGGCCGACGAAAACCTCCTGATCAGCGTCTACTTGCCGGATGCGGTGACGTCGGCCCCGTACCACGAGTACACGCTGACGACCTCCTACAAGTCGGCGCCCGGGGACACGACGGACCGGGCGGGGCAGGCAGGAGGGGAGAAATTCTCGGACTTCCCGCACTGGTCCTTCCTGGCAGGCCTCGACGTGACGGCCGCCGGCAGCGGCGGAACGGTCGTCGCCCTGGGCGACTCCCAGACGGACGGCGGCTGGTCCACACCGAACGCCAACCGCCGCTGGACGGACGCCTACGCCCGGGCACTGCGCGCGCAGGGCCGGCCCATGGGAGTGGTGAACGCGGGCATCTCGGCGAACCGTGTGCTCAGCCGCGGCGCTCGCGGCGCCTACGGCCCCGGCGCCCTCGAGCGCTTCGACCGCGACGTGCTCGCCCAGCCGAACGTCAGGTCCGTGATCTTCTACGAGGGCATCAACGACATCGTCAACGATGCCGGCAGCGCCGACCTCATCGCCGGGATCAAGCAACTGGCCGGGCGCTCCCACGCGGTGGGGCTCACCTTCACGGCGGCCACGATCCCGCCCTTCAAGGGCAACGGCTACTTCACCCCGGCGCGCGAGCAGGTGCGCCGGCAGGTGAACGACTACATCCGCACCACGCACGACATCGACGCCCACACCGACTTCGACCGTGCGACCCGCGACCCGCTGGACCCGGAGAAACTCTTCGCCGCCTACCACGGCACGAGCGAGCGGGACGACAGCCTCCACTTCAACGACAACGGTTGCCAGGCCCTGTCCGACACCCTCTCCGGCCCCACCCCGCCGACGCGCTTCACCCCGAAATTCAGCCAGACCACGGCGGCGGACTTCACCGGCGACGGCATCGCCGACATCGTTGCCCGCGACGCCCACGCCGACCTGTACCTCTGGGAGGGGAGCGCGCCGGGCAACGGCACGTTCAGGAAACCTAGGAAGCTGTCGGGTGACTGGGACTACACGCAGACCGCGGCGGGCGATTTCACGGGGGACGGGAAGGCGGACGTCGTCGCGAGGGACGCGAAGGGCGACCTGTACCTGTGGGCGGGCGAGGGCGGCGGCGACTTCGGCAGGCCGGGCAAACTGACCGGCGGCTGGGACTACACCCAAACCGTGGCAGGAGACTTCACGGGAGACGGAAAAACCGACCTCATGGCGAGGGACGCGAAGAACAACCGCTACCTGTGGGCAGGCGAAGGTGGGGGTGGCTTCAGCCGTCCGCAGAAATTGAGCGGGGGCTGGGACTACACCCAGACCGTGGCGGGTGACTTCACAGGAGACGGCAAGGCCGACCTCATCGCCCGCGACGCGAAATACGACCTCTACCTGTGGCCCGGCGAAGGCAACGCCGAGTTCAGCGGGCCCAGGAAACTGACCGGCGGCTGGACCTACTCGGAAACCACCGCCGGCACCTTCTACGGCGGTGGCACGGCCCACCTGATCGCCCGCAGCGACGCGTCGGGGGATCTGTACGAGTGGGTGAACACCGGGGACGCCGAATTCAGCAGGGCGCTGCGGCTGACGGACGGGTGGTGACGGAGCGCACCTCGGAAAGACCGAAGCTCTCCAGCCCCATGGGGCTGGAGAGCTTCGTCAGTACGCGCCGGAGGCTCAGGACCCGCCGACGAACGTGGACTGCATGTACACCGTCTCCGTGGTGCCGCGCGGGTCCACCAAGACCTTGAACAGGCTTCCGTTCGACGTATGGAAGCCACGGTGCACGTCGTACTGCCTGCTGTGATCGAATTCCCAGCCGAACCGCTTGGAGTCCTCCTCCAAGAAGTAGGAATCCTGCGGGGAGTCCGCTCCCTGGGTGGGCCAGTGGAAAGGCTTCTCCACGTCGACAGCGCCATGTTCCCGCAGGAATTTGTCGACGCACGGCTTGGGAGCTCGGAAGCTCAGGCTGAGCTTCTCCTCCGGGTAGCGCGACGACCCCGAGAATCCCAGGCCCTCGACGTCGCACGACGGGAGCTGGAGCTCGAATCTCTTCAGGACGGTCTCAAGGCTCTGCCCGGCAGGACTGCCAGGGTACGCCCGCTCATCCTTCTCTTCGGACGAACACCCCGCGAGAGTGAGGGCGGCGAGAGCCGACACGGCCAGGGCAATCGCCGCCCGGCGGATTCGCGAGGGTCTCCCGGGAAGCGTTGTGGGCCGTGCCCGCATCGTGTCCTCCTTCATGGATGCTGTGCCACCACCGGCGGCAATACTACCGGTGGCCCGATATGTCGAGCCGGTTCGTCATTCCGCCCTGAACCGTGTAGTCGCGGGCGTACCCCTGGCTCGGGGCGCGGGCCAGATCCTTGACGGTCACCGGGATCCCGTAGATGTCGATGGGCGGCTTGTCGATGTCGAAGTTGTACTCCTTCTTGACATCGAGACGATAGTCGCCGGACATTTTTACCTTCCCGGCTCCTTCCACCGTCGCGGTCAATTTCCCGCTGACCCGGTATTGAATGGAGTGGAGAGCGAAGATGTGATCCTTCGACCCCGGATGCGCAAAGGTGAAACCTATCCAGTTGCTGTCGAGATTCACCTGGCAGGACGTACCCTCCGAACCCGTGCACTTCGACGCCGCATCATTGGCGTATTGGTTCAGCCGTTCATTCAGGTTGCTCTTCAGTGTCGGGTTGTCGTAGAGGGACCGCATCTGGTCCGCGTCGAAGATGTAGGGATCACCGGAACGCTTCTCCCAGTGCCTGATCAGGTCGCAGGACATCTCGCCCGTGTAGCAGGCGAAGCCCTCCGCGGCCGCCAGGGTGTGGATCATCGGGTCACCGGTGCGGCCGTACACGAACGCCCGCCAGAGCTTTTCCCCCATGCTCGGTTCGTGGAACGGAGGATGCTTCTTCTCGTCGTCCTGGTCGCTGATGTACGCATGACCGTCCGGGTCGGTGATGTCGACTTGCTTGTCGGTCTTCGGCTTCGCCTTCTGCTGGTCGTTCCACTTCTTGATGGCGCCGTCGCGGGCCTCGTTCGCCGCCTCGTTCGCCGCCTTGGAATCCTTGCCCGCGGCCACGGCCGAGTCGTGCGCCCTGGCAGCCGACTCGTAGGCGTCACTCGCGTACGCGGCGGCCTTGCTGGCGGAGTAATCGGCCCAAGCGGCGGACTGACTCGCCTCATGCGCGGCCGCGTTGGCGGAGTCCGCGGCGCTGCGCGCCTGCTTGGCCGATTCGGCGGCGCGTGCGGCCGACGCGTCGGCCTGGTTGGCCGACTCACGGGCCCGGTCGGCGTAGCCCTGGGCCTCCTTGGCGGATGCCGCCGCCTTCTCGGCCCAGCCCTGGGCCTCCTTGGCCGCGCCCCGTGCGGTGTACGCGGCCTCGGCGGCCTTGGCCGCGTCCTGCCGGGCCAGCGCGGCGGACCGCTTGGCGTCGGCGACGAGTCGCTGCATACCGGCCACATGGACCGCCGTCTCGTAGTCCTGCTTGGCGGCCTTGTACTGGCCGACCGCCACGAACTCGTGCAGCAGGGCCGGCGGGCCGGCCAGCGCGACGTCGGCGGTGGCCTTCATGTGCGCCCCGCCATTGTTCTTGAGCCTGGCGGCGGCGACCCGATCGTCCTCTTCACGGGCCTTGTACTGGCCGGACGTCAGGAACGTCTCGTACGCCTGAGGGCTCCCGGCGTCGAGTGCCGCACCGGCGGCCCTCTTCACGGCGACGTCACCGGTGCTCATGATCCTGGCGATCGTGACCCGGAAGTCGTCGGCCTGGGGCACGTACTGGCCGTTGCGCAGGAACTCTTCGACGTTCTTGGCGGATCCGGACAGTGCGGCGTCGGCCGCCTTGCGCAGGGCCGGCTTGTCGGAGTCCGCGAGGTGTGCCACGCGGGATCGGTCGTCCTGTTCCGCGGCGATCTGCCGGCCGGAGCGCACCCAGTCCTGGACGTCGGCGTCGGTGCCGGACAGTGCGGCCGAAGCGGCCTGCTGGGTCCACGGGCCACCGGCGGTCGCCAGCCGCAGAGCGGCCTTGCGGCCCAGGGTGACCGCCTCCGTGCCCGGCTTGGCCGCGTCCGTGAGCAGCTTCTGGGTATCGGTGTCGATGCGGAGGGCTTCCGCCTTGTCCTCGGCAACCCGCGCTTGCTGTGCCTCGTACTCCTTGCGCATCTCCTCGGCCCGCAGGACCTGCTTGGTCTTGTTGGCCTCCAGCATCGCGGCTTCGGTCTTGCGCGCGGTCTCCTCGACCTTGGCGGCCTTGCCGGCCGCGCCGGCAGCCGCGTCGGCGGCGGCCGTCGCGGCGTCGGAGTGCTGGGTCGCCTTCGCCGCGTCCTTCGCGGCCTGGCCCGCGTGTGCTGCGGCCTCGTCCGCGGCCTGGGCCGCCTTTCGGGCATGTGCCGCAGCGTCGCTCGCGGCCTGCCGGGCTTCACGGGCCGCCGTGGCGGCCTCTCCGGCCAGCGCCTCAGCGGAGTTGGCGGCGCTGTTGGCGGCGTTAGCGGCCCGACGGGCCCGGTCGGCTGCCGCACGTGCCCGTGCAGCCTCTGCCCCGGCTGCCTGCGAAAGGCCGCCGGCCTCGGCTGCGGCTTCCGCGGCGTCAGCGGCGTTCGCTCCCGCGCTGGCCGCCGACCTTGCGGCGATGACGGCCTCGCCCATCGCCGTCAGCGCGGCCGTGAGGTACACGATCGCGTTGTCGGTCTTCTTGACCACATCGCGCGCTTCCTCGGCCGCCTGACGTGCGGCCGCGGCCTGACCCGCGTCCGCTGCCGCGGCGTTCGCGGACTGGTAGGCACGCGAGGCGGCCTGGCCGGCCGCGGCTGCGAGGGAGGCCGCGGCCTGGGCCGCGCTCGCGGCCACGCGTGCCGCCGAGTGGGCCTCGCTGGCCGCCTCGATGGCGGTCTGCGCGGCATCCGCGGCCGCATTGGCGGCATCCGCCGCCCGGCCGGCCGCTCCGGCCGCCCGGTCCGCGGAGTCCTTGGCCGCCTTGGTCTCGGCGGCGGCCCGCAGCGCGGCCGCCTTGGCCGCCTTGGCGGCGGCCACCGCTCGGGCCGAGGACTCCTTCGCGGCCTCGGTCTCCTGGGTCGCCTTCTTCCCGGCCGCCGCGGCGGCGTCCACGAGCTGGCTGAGCGTCATGCGCTCCTGGTCCCGTGCGCGGGCGAGGAACTGGCCCTGCTCCAGGAACCGGGAGACATCCGCGGCGGAACCGCTGAGTGCCTCGCTTCCGGCCTTCTTCACCTGGGGACCACCGGAGGCGATGACGACCCCGGCCTCAAAGCGGTCGTCTTCCTCCTGGGCCGTGTAGCGCCCCTCCAGAGCGAAATCCCGCAGGGCGTCGACGGTGCCGGTGTTCAACGCCTTCTGACCTGCGTTCTTGACTCCCTTGCCGCCCGTGTTCATCACGGTGGCCACGGAGACGCGCAGGTCCTCCTCCCACGGAGCCTTCCAGCCCGACTCCATGAACTTCCGCAGGTCCTCGGGCGAACCGTCCAGGGCCTTCTCGGCGGCCGCCCGGACCCCCTTGCCGCCCTGCCCCAGCAGGCGCGCGACCTCTACCCGGTCGTCCTCTTCCTGCGCGGCCTTCCTGCCTCCGCCCAAGAACCCCTTCAGCTGCTCGTCCGAGCCGAGCAGCGCCTTCTCGGCAGCGGCCTTGGTGGCCTTCCCCCCGGCGCGCCACAGCGCGAGGACCTGGGCCCGTTCACCGGGCGTGTGAACCGCGGGCTCGGCCATGGCCGGTGCCGCTCCGACGACCGATGTGGCCAGTACCCCCGTGGCGAGCGCGAGGGCCGTGGTTATCAGGCCCAGGGAGCGCGCTCTCGCCGCACGTGGCGACGGTCTTCCGTTTTTGGTCATATCCCCTCAAAAAGCTTCGCAGGCCTGGTGAGAGCCCGCCGCGTGCGGTGGCACTTACCACCGCACGCGGGTGATCGTATAGCGATTCAGGGCATATCGATCACACGAAGCAGTGGAGCCCTCCGGCCGACGAGGGCCGGAGGGCTCCATCCGGGAAGCGAGGGGCGACCGCGGGACACCGCTCACGACGACATCGAGAACCATGCCCCGATCGCCACCATCACCACGATCACCAGAACCAGTTGCAGCTGGAGCCCCTGGGACAGACCGTTCTCCGGGCTCTGCTTCCCGTCCCTGGCCATTTCCAGGGCCTTTTCCCGCAGTTCATTCCGGTGCCCCAGGAAACCCAGCGGAAAGGCCAGGATCGCGGACGAGTAGATCGGCAGCGCCACACCGAGCCCGTCGCTCTTCGCCAGCGAGGACACGGCAACGAAGGTGATTCCGGCCAACGGCGCGAGGGAGATTCTCGTTTTGTACCGCTGATTCGGCATCAGCGGTACGAAGAAGAGCAGAAATATCGCCGTTGACGCGACGGCGACGACCCACCAGACGAGCAGCGGGACGGAGGGAGGGTCTTGCATCATCGCCTTCCTTGGCACTGTGGGGCCCGCGGCGGCGGGCCCCACAGCTCTTGTCATGCGGTCGGGACTTCAGCCGACAGCGGGCTCCGCAGCCGGAACAGGCCGCTTGGGGCCCGTGCCGCCTTCGTTGTCATCATCACCCTAGCTCCGGCATCCCGCCCCGTTACCAGGTGCACCAGCCCACGAGGGGGGAGATCGACTGGCTGATCACATGTGTCGTCCTTTCCACTCTCGACATCACGGCACCCGCACCGCCCAGGGCCTTCGCGCCGATCCCGATGCCCTTACTGATGGTGTTGCCGATTCCGCCGAGCGCCATACCGGTGACCGCGCTGATCATTCCCGAACTGCCGAATCCGTCCGCGTACCAGTACAGCGCAGCGCTGACTCCACCAGAGATCATCGACAGTGCTCCGAGAGCGGGCGTGACAACCACGTCCGCCGCCGGGATGAACGCGGTAATCACCGCTGCCGTTCCCAGACCCGTGCTCATGCGGTTGAAGAAATCGGCCCACCGGCGCGCGTCGTCCTTGCCGCTCGGGGCCTGGTCACCACTGGGCCTGTCGTACTTGGGGTCGTCGGAAGGGTTGGCGCCCTTCTTGGCGTTCTCCTTGGCCTGCTCCGCCGCCTTGGCGGCGGCTGCCGCCTGCTCCTGCTGGCGCTTCTGGACGGCGATGGCCTTCGCCTCGCTCGCGGCCTGTGAGGCCGCGGCAGCGTCCTTGCCGGCGGCGGCAGCGGACTGGCCGGCGCTGGTGGCCGACGCCTGTGCGCTCTCCGCCGAGGCCACGGCCTCGGCAGCGGAAGAGGCGGCCTGATTGGCGGAGTAGTTGGCCTGGCGGCTGGCCTGGCGGGCCGTGGCCGCGGCCTCCTTGGCCTTCTTGGCCGAGGCCGCCGCAGATGCCGCCGACTGGTCGGCTTCGCGGGCCTTGTTCTGCGCCTTGGCGGCGTAGTCCTTGGCTTCGTTGGCCGAAGCCGAGGCCTTGTCGGCCCACTCGCCGGCCTCCTTGGCCTTGTCGCGGGCCTTGGCGGCGACCTCGTAGGCCAGGTACGCGTTCTGGTTCGCGAGAGCCGCGGTGCGGCCGGCGTTGGCGAGCAGCGAACGCACGGCGGCGACGTGGGTGGCGGTGTCCTGGTCCAGCTGAGCCGCCTTGTACTGGACACGGGTGACGAACTCGTGCTGCATCCAGGAAGGTCCGGACAGCACGGCCTGGGCTGCGGACTGCACGTTGTCGCCGCCGCCGCTCATGACCTTGGCCGTCTCCGCGCGGTCGTCCTCGGCGAGGGCCTCGCGGTATCCGACGGTCAGGAACGCGTACAGCGCCTTGACGCTGCCGTCGCTCAGAGCGGCACCACCGGCCCTCTTGACGGCCGGACCGGCACCGTCCAGGAGCCTGGCGATCTGAACGCGGTAGTCCTCGGCCTGGATGGCGTAGACGCCTTCACCGATGAACTTCTCCACCCCCGCGTCGTCTCCCTCCAGCGTTTTGCGGGAGGCTTCGGCGAGTGCGGGTCCGCCGATCTTGGCGAGGACGAGGACCTTCTCCCGGTCGTCCTGGCGCAGGGCCTTGGCGTAACCGGCCTTGGCCCATACGACGACGTCCTGGTCGGTGCCGGCGAGAACGGCCTGGGCAGCCTGGCGGGTCCAGGCGCCGGTGTTGCCGATCAGGCCGACGGCGGCCTTGCGGCCGAGAGCGGCCGCGGCCTTGGTGTCGGCCGAGTCGGCGGCCTGGGCCACGAGCTGCCTGGTCGCCTCGTCGATACCGGCGGCCTGGGTCTGCAGCCGGGTCGCCTGGTCGCGATCCTCCTGCTCGGCCTTGGCGAGGGCCTTGGCCTCCTCGACGGCGAGCTTCGTACCGGCTTCGAGCTGCGCCTTCTCGCTGTCGCGGGCGAGCTGCTCGACCTTCTGAGCCTGCTCGAAGGCGCCGGTAGCGGCCTTGGCGGCCGCGATGGCGCTGTTGGCATGATCGGTGGCCTTTTTCGCCCAGTCCTGGGCCTTGCCGGCCTGGGCAGCCGCCTCGTCCGCGGCCTTGGCGGCACTCTCGGCGTGGTCGGCAGCGCTGTTGGCCGCCCGGTGCGCCTCACGCGCCTCGGAAGCGGCGCGGTCGGCGAGCGACTGGGCGCGGCCGGCCGCCGCGGTGGCGGTGGCGGCCGCGCTGCCGGCGACGTCGGCGGCCTCACGAGCCCTGCGGGACTGAGCGGTCGCCTCGCCCGCGGAGCTGCTGGCGTCCGCCGCGGCGTTGGCCGCCTCCGCCGCATTCTGCGCGGCGCGAGCGGCGGCGGCGCCGGAACGCCCGGCCTCGGCACTGGCGTCGGCGGCGTGCGACGCGGCGGAGGCGGCGGTGCGCGCACCAGCCGCGGCGTCACGTGCGGCCTGCGCGGCCTGACGGGCCGCGGACGCCTCGCCGGCGTTGCCGGCGGCTGCGGCAGCGGCCTGGTACGCACGCGCGGCGGCCTGACCGGCGGCGGCTGCCGCGGAGGCGGCGGCCTGGGCCGCGGCGGCGGCCGTGCGAGCCGCGGAGACGGCCGTGTTGGACGCCTGGATCGCCGTCCGGGCCGCGGCGGCCGCGCCTTCGGCCGCTGCGGCGGCGCGGTTGGCGGCCTGGCCGGCCCGGTTCAGGTCGTCCTTGGCCGCCGCGGTCTCCTTGGCGGCCTTCTGTGCGGCCTCCTTGGCGAGCCTCGCGGCCTCCTCGGCCCGGGAGGACGCCTCCTTGGCGGCATCGGTCTCCGCCTTGGCCCGCTTGCCCGCCTCCTCGGCGACCTGTGCCAGCTGGGAGACCGTCAAGCTCTCCTGGTCCCGCGCCCGGGCCACGTACTGCCCGGTCTCCAGGAACTCCCGCAGGTCCTGGGCCGAACCGCTCAGCGCCCGGTTGGCGAGCTTCTTCACCTCGGGGCCGCCGGCCTGCATGACCGTAGCGACCTGGACGCGGTCGTCCTCTTCCTGGGCCGTGAACCGGCCCTTGGCGAGGAAGTCGTCCATCGCCTTGGCGGAGCCGTCGTCGAGCGCCTTCTGCGCCGCCGCGCGCACCCCGCGCTCGCTGTTGTTCAGCACCGTCGCGACCGCGACCCTGCGGTCGTCGTCCAGCGGCTTCTGGTAGCCGGACTTCACGAATTCGTGCAGGTCCGCATCCGAACCGCTCAACGCCTTCTGAGCGGCCGCACGGACACCCGCGCCGGAGACGTTGAGCATCTTCGCGACGGCGAAGCGTTCATCCTCGACCGTCGCATGTTCGAGGCCCGACTTCAGGAATGTGCTGATGTCCGCGTCCGAGCCCGCCAGCGCCTTCGCCGCCGCGTCCTTGGTCGCCATCCCCCCGAGCTGCCACGCCTCGACCACCTGAGCACGTGCGCCCGCGGCGAGCGGGAGCCCGGCCGGATCTGCGGGAACGGCCGCGGCCACCGTGGTGCCGAAGACCGTCACGGACAGCGTGAGAGCCGTGAGCGCCGAGAGGCGTGTACGCAGATACCGCGTCCGCGGCATACTTGATATTGATCTCTTGTTGGTCATATCCCCTCAAAAACTCGGATCCGTTAAGAACCCGTCATGAGGCGGCACTTGCCGCAACACGCGCATGATCGTATAGGGGAACCGACACGAAGGTCTTTTTAGGTCACGCCCATGCAGAGCGGGAGCGGCACGCACGGGATCAGGCCAAGCGGGCGATGGTTCCCGAAATCCCGGTATGGGCGGGCAGAAGGCATGTCGGCGGACGCCCGGCACGTGACGGCACTTCAGCCCCGCTTTCGGGACATCCCAGACGGGTGATATCAATAGTGCGCCGGTCCGAGCGCAGGGGGCAGTCGTTGCGCCATGAGGCCAGGCAATGGTGACTGGGGGGTCCGACCGAACCAACCCGGTTCCTTGCCGGACGGGCACACGTGCGCACACGTATGGCGCGCGCGTTTTCTTATCGCATTCTTCACAAGGGCAAGGAACCGTACCGATGAGGCTGTTTTCCCGTCTGCTCACCGCCGGTGTCGTCGTGGCCGCCACCGCGGCGACCGGCTCCGCCACCGCGATCGCCGCGGACACCCCGCCCACAGCGGTCGAGGACTTCGAGTACCCGCAGGCGGACAAGATCTTCAAGGAACGCGGTATCAAGCTGAAGCGCGGCGACGGGCACATCGTTCTCGTCCCGTGCGACAGCCGTCCCGGCCTGATCGAGATCAACGCACGGAACATGCAGGAGACGGACAAGGTCGGCCAGGGGAAGTACTGCTTCCGCGTCACCGGTAAGACGGGCTACCTGAGCCTGGAGATGCCGGCGGTCTACCTCGCGAAGGGCAACGACTACAACGTCGACGTCAACATGGTGACGGCCAACGAAGAGAAGTCGTTCAAGCTGGACAAGAATGCCTGGACTTCGGTGGGCGAGTCCACCGACCCGCAGCGCCGTGAGTTCACCCTGCTGGAGATCGTCGCCAAGAAGTAGCCGCTGCTGCTGGCACATCCGGCCGCGGCGCCCCGCCTCCCGGCCGCTCTCCGAGATCCATAGGAAGAAACACATGTCTGGCAAGGCTCCGCGCGCCGCGTGGACAGCAGGACTTCTCACCACCTCCGTCGCCGCCGGTGTCCTGACCGGCACCCAGGCCCACGCCGTCGTCGGTGACGAGGCCAAGGACGGTCAGTACCAGTTCACCGCCCGCATCGACATCGGTGACGGCAAGCGCAGCTGCACCGGCGCCCTGGTCGAGAGCCAGTGGGTGCTCACCGCGGCGAGCTGCTTCGCGGACGACCCCTCGCAAGGCTTCCGCATCACCGGCGGTGTGCCCAAGCAGAACACCACCGTCACCGTCGGCCGCACCGATCTCACCCGCGAGACCGGCACCACGGCCAAGGCCGTCGAGCTCGTTCCGCGTGGCGACCGTGACCTGGTCATGGTCAAGCTCGACAAGTCCGTGGCCGGCGTCATGCCCGTGCCCGTGAGCAAGATGGAGCCCAAGCAGGGCGACGAGTTCAAGGTCACCGGTTACGGCCGCACCAAGGACGAGTGGGCACCCGAGCGCCTGCACTCCGCCGCCTTCGGTGCCGGCGCGGTCTCGGCCGGGGCGATCGAGCTCGTCGGCAAGTCCGCCGAAGCCAGCCTGTGCAAGGGCGACACCGGCGGTCCGGCCTTCCGCGAGAAGGACGGTGCCTTCGAGCTGGCCGCCATCAACACCGGTTCCTGGCAGGGCGGCTGCTTCGGCACCGATGAGGCCGAGACGCGCAAGGGCGCGGTCGGCACCCGCGTCGACGACGTCGCCGACTGGGTCCAGCAGACCTACGCCCGCACACTGCTCAAGCGCGCCGACTGGAAGAACGCCGTACACCTGGCTTCCGGTTACTTCACCGGCGGCTCGGCCGACAGCAAGCGGCGCATGGACCTGTTCGTCGTCTGGAAGGACGGCTCCGCCAGCCTCTTCCAGGGCGCCGACCACAGCGACCCCAAGTACCCCTTCACCGCCGAGTACAAGCTCGAAGGCGCAGGGAGCTACTGGAAGGACGCGCGCGCCGTCACCGGTGGCAAGTTCACCGAGAACGGCTCCGAGGGCCTGACCGTTCGCTGGGCCAGCGGCAAGCTGTCGACGTACACCCACGTCGACGCGAAGGGCTTCCACGACGAGAAGACCCTGGCCCTCAGCGACACGTGGAAGCGCGCCCGCCTCATCACGGCCGGCCGCTACACCGCCAACGCCCTGCGCGACGACCTGCTGGTCCTGTGGGACAACGGCTCCACGTCGATGTACTCCGACACCGACGCCAACGGTGTCAAGAAGGAGACGCAGCTGACCAACGCGGACGACGGCTGGAAGAACGCGGTCCAGATCGCCGCCGGTGAGTTCACGGGCAAGAAGACCGCGGACCTGATGATCCGCTGGAACGACGGCCAGACCCAGGTCTTCCCGGGTGTCGACACCGCCGGCTACCACGGCCGGGTCCAGCTGACGCCCGAGGGTTACTTCTGGAAGAACGCCTCGCAGATCACGGTGGGCAACTTCACCAACTCCAGTGGCCGCACCAACGACGTCCTCATCCGTTGGAACACCACTGACCTCAGCTACTACCCGGGCGTGGAGGCCAACGGCACGTCGCCGCGCGGTGAGGTCCAGCTCGTCGGCTGACCCAGCGCTCGCATGTGGCCCCCTCCCTGCATCACCGGGGCGGGGGCCCCTGTCCTTCCGCCGCACCTCCCCCAGGAGCAAGCAACCCATGTTTGACAAGCGTTCACGCCTCGCGTGGGCCACCGGCCTCATCGCCTCCACCGTCGGGGCCGCCGCTCTGACCGCCGTCCCCGCCCACGCCGTCGTCGGCGACGAGGCCAAGGACGGCCAGTACGCGTTCACCGCGAAGATCGACATCGGCGACGGCAAGCGCAGCTGCACCGGTGCCCTCGTCGACCAGCAGTGGGCCCTGACCGCCGCCAGCTGCTTCGCCGACGATCCCGCGCAGGGCTTCCGTATCACCGGGGGCAAGCCCAAGCAGAAGACCACCGTGACCGTCGGCCGCACCGACCTCACGCGTGAGACCGGCACCGTCGTCGACGCCGTCGAGCTCGTCCCGCGCGGCGACCGCGACCTGGTCATGGTCAGGCTCGCGAAGCCCGTCACCGGCATCGCCCCCGTGAGCATCGCCGGTTACGAGCCCAAGCAGGGCGACGAGCTCAAGGTCACTGGCTACGGCCGCACCAAGGACGAATGGGCGCCCGAGCGCCTGCACACCGCCGTCTTCGGCATCGGCGCGGTCTCCGGCGCCACCCTCGACCTCGCCGGCAAGTCCGCCGACGCGTCCGTCTGCAAGGGCGACACCGGCGGCCCCGCCTTCCGTGAGAAGGACGGCGCCTTCGAGCTCGCCGCCGTCAACACCGCCTCCTGGCAGGGCGGCTGCTTCGGCACCGACGAGGCCGAGACACGTAAGGGCGCCACGAGCACCCGGGTCGACGACGTCAACTCCTGGATCCAGCAGCAGCGCCTGACCGGCAGGTCCGGCGAGCTCACCAACGTCATGACGACCGCCGACTTCAACAACGACGGCCGCACCGACGTCGCCGCCGTACTCAAGGACGGTTCGCTGCACGCGTTCTACGCCGGTGCGGACGGCACCCTCGAGTACGGTCGCGACCTGTGGCGCGACAAGACGTGGGGCGGCAAGAAGCAGATCATCGGCGGTGACTTCAACGGCGACGGCAAGGCCGACATCCTCGCCGTCGCCGGTGACGGCAGCATGCACCTCTACGCGGGCCTGGACAACGGCAAGCTCGCCGACGCCAAGCCGGCGTGGAAGGACGCGTCCTGGGGCAGGATTCCGCTCGTCGCCCGCTACAAGGGTGACGGCTGGAACCGCGACGGTCTGATCGCCCAGTGGGACGACGGCACGCTGATGGCCTACTCGACCGCCGCCGACGGCACGCTGACCGGTGGCACGCGCCGCGAGATGTGGCGCGACAAGACGTGGACCAAGAAGCGCATCGCCACCGGTGACTTCAACGGCGACGGCCGTGACGACATCGCCGCCGTGGCCGCCGACGGCGCACTGCACCTGTACGCCGGCAACGGCAAGGGCTCGTTCGACAACGCCCGCGAGATGTGGCGCGACAACAGCTGGGACACCATGCAGGTCGTCCTGGGCGGCGACTTCAACGGCGACGGCAAGGGTGACCTCTTCGCCCGCTGGGGCCGTGGTGACCTGCGCTGGTACGCCGGTGACGGCAAGGGCGTCATCGCCGAGGGCCGCGCCGCCTGGCCCTCCGGCTCCTGACCCGCACAGCCGAAAGGGGTTGGCCCCCACCACTGGAACTCAAGTCCGTGGTGGGGGCCAACCCCTTTCGCACCCCTCTTACGTGAACTCCAGGCGTCCCGCCTGCAGCGTCCCCTCCGGGGTGAGCGAGGCGGCGACCAGCCGCCCCTTGGCGTCCACGGCGACGGACGGTGGTCCCACCATCTGGGTGCCGAACGTCGACCACCGCTGCTTGGCGCCCTGCCCGATACCGCTCGCGCTGAGCGTCCCCGAGCTGTTGCGGGTCACCAGGACCGCGCGTGCCTTGTCGGCCGGGTCGCCGGCGAGGGCCATGACGCCGTAGCCGCGCCCCGCGAGGCCGAGGTGGACCGGCTGCCACTGGTTGCCGACGGCGTCCGGGAGGCGGTACGCCAGGGGCTTGGACGTCTTCGGCTCCCGGTAGGTCAGCAACAGCGAACCGTCGGGCTGGGCGAACAGCGTCGGCGGGTCGGCCGGGGTGGGGAGGCGGCCGTCGTAGGACGGGATGAGCTTGCCGCCGGGCCGTTCCTGGGCCCAGTGCAGGACCGTGCCGTGGCCGGAGCCGACCACGTGGATGCGGCCGTCCTTGTCGGTGACCGCGCTGAGGCCTTCCTGCACCTCGTCCGGGCCGCCCGCGCCGTACTGCGCGCCGGAGCCGGTGCGGGGCCCCTCGGCGAGACCGCCGAGGCCACCGGTGCCGGAGTTGCCGGAGGCGTCGCGGCGGGGCGTGCGCTCCGGGTCCTCGCTCCCGCCCCCCACGCCGCCGGGCACCGCGTCGGCGAGCTCCGTCCACGCGCTCCAGCTGCCGTCGGCCGCCTGGTGCGTGGTGCTCACGCCCTTGGCCGCGTTGCGCGCGAAGACCTGTGCGCTGCCGTCGGCGTTGCGGGCCACCACCGGCGCGCCGGTGAGGCGGTCACGCGCCGGGCCGGGGTCGGGCGTGCCGAGGGAGGTCCAGGATCCGAACGAACCGCCGGAACGTTCCTGCTCCAGGGCGACGATCTCGCGGCGGTTGCCCTCCGGGCCGGTGCCCAGCCCGGCGATGCGCTCGCCGAACAGCTGCCAGCGGCCGTCCTTGGTCTGCGAGACGGCGAGGTGCGGCATGAGCGGGCCGCCGCCGAGCAGCTTCGGGCCGTCGAAGCGGCCGCTGCCGGGGGCGGTCTCGGTCCACATGGCCGCCTGCCGGTCGAGCACCCCGAACGCGGTCAGGCGGTTGTCGTGGCCGCGCTGCAGCCACGTCGTGGTGCCGGGGTAGCGGTGGGTCGTGCTCTGCAGCCAGCCCGTTCCGTAGCTGCGGTCGCGGCCGACGTCGTAGTCGCCGCAGCCCGCCGCGAAGCCGCAGCCGAGACCGGGGGAACCACCGTAGGCGTTGAGCACGTCGGCCTTGGCGCGCACCGCGGCCGGGGTCAGGTTGTAGGGCCAGCGCTCGTTGTAGTAGCCGCGGAAGGCGGTGACGGTGAAGTGCTTGCCCTGGCCCGGGCCCTTGTAGTGGTCGAGCGCCGCGTAGGTGAACTGGGCGGCGGCGGTGTGGTCCGGGTGGTCGGAGAAGCCGGGCTGGTCGTGGTGCTTGCGGTTGCTGGCGTCGTGGACCTGCGCGTCCGGGTCCGGGTCCATGGTGCGCACCAGCGTCGGCTTGAACCGGTCGAGCACGGCGGCCAGCGCGTCGACGACCCCGGCACCGGTGACGGGGTGCGCGTCGCGCACGGTCGAGCCGGTGGCCACCCGGGTACGGCCGACGGCCTTCGGCTCCGCCCACAGCTTCTGCAGCCGGACGTCGGAGCCGGGCTGGTCCGCCGTGTGCTGGGCCAGGCCCAGGAAGACCAGGGTGACGCCGGGGTGGTCGGCGAGGCTGTCCGCCTCGGCCTTGAGACCGCCGGGCAGGTCCAGCGTGGTGCGCTTCCACTCGGCCAGCGGTTTGCCGGTCGTCATCAGGGCGTAGGCCTGGCGCAGACCCTGCTGGCGGGAGCCGGCGTAGCCACCGAAGTCCGGCTTGGGCTTCTCCTTCTGCCCGGGCACGTTGTTGCGGCCGTCGGCCTCACCGCTGGTGAGGTAGACGCTGACCACGCGGTGGTTGGCGTCGATCGACTGCTGGACGTCGGGGTTCATGAAGTACAGGTCGTCGTCCGGGTGGGCGACGATCTGCAGCGTGACGGCGCCGGCGGTGCCGTCCTTGCGGGCGGGGACCTCCGCACGGGGCACGGCGGCCGGGGCGGAGGGCCCGGGCTTGTCGGCACCCTGGCTCGAACAGCCGGCGACACCGAGGGCGAGCATGGCCGCGAGCACGCTCCTTCTGCTGGGGCCCCCCACCCTTGTCACCGTGCCTCGTGGGCCTGGCGGCGGTTGCGCACCGAGCCCTTCTCGTACTGCGAGGGGACGGGGAAGTAGCTTGCCAGGAACACCGCGAGGGCGTCCGCCTGCTCGTCCTCCGGGACGTCGCCGTCGTGGTAGTCGTTGATGCAGAACACGTCGTGGGAGCGGGCCGCCAGCAGCCGGTGCAGCCGGACGTGGTGCTCGCGCAGGCCGACGTTGACGAAGGCGGAGCTGATCGCGCTGGGCACGCTACGGCCGGTGAACATGCCGTACCAGTGGTGCAGCGACGAGGTGATGGCGAGGTCGGTGCGGGCGCGGAACTGCGCGGCCGCCGTGCGGGCGACCTCCTCCGGGAACCTCTCCTCGATCTCCTCCAGGGTGCTGCGGCGCAGCGGGTGCGGCGCGTGGAGGAAGGTGTTGGCGACCGTCTTGCCGAACTCCCGCTCGATCAGGGCGCGGTTGTTCTTGGCGGCGGCGAAGACCAGGTCGCTGTCCAGCGACGGGTCGCCGGCCGGGACCGCCGTGGGCGAGATGAAGCACTTGGCCGTGCCGCTGCCGAGGAAGAACGACTCGGGCTTCATCGGGCGGCCGAGGAAGACGTCGTCGTTGAAGTACAGCACGTGCTCGGCCAGGCCCTCGATGCGGTGGAGCCGGCTCTCGATGGCGTGGGAGTTGTAGGAGGGCAGACGACCGGTGTCGCCGAAGATCTCCCGGTGGCTGACGACGCGCACCCGCGGGTGGTCGGTGTCGAGCCACTCGGGCACCTGGTCGTCGGTGACGAGGTGGATGTTGCGCACCCAGGGGGCGTGCAGATCCAGCGAGCGCAGGGAGTAGCGCAGTTCGTCGCGGCTGCGGAAGCGGGCGGAGCTGCCCGCTGAGGCGGCGGCGAGGATGCCGTGCTCGGCCTGCGTCCGCTCCTTGCGCTCCAGCCAGGCCGGGTCGGTGCCGTCGACCCAGGTGTAGACGACGTCGATGGGGAAGTCGACCTGGTCGACGAACGTCCTGGTGTACGCCTCGACGGTGCTGTAGTCGCGGTCGCCGATCGTTGTGCGGGCGGGCTGCTGGAGCACGCTGCGCGGCAGGGTGGCGCCGTAGCGGATGCCGCCGGGGATGGTGATGGTGCTCTCGTCGTCCTCGGTGTCGCGCCAGAACGCGACGTCGCAGCCGTAGACGCCGCTTACGCGCAGCTGGCCGCGGCCGGTGAGGACGGGCCGGAAGACGCGCACGGTGGTGCACGTGGCCGGGAGGGCGGCCGGGCTGAGGACAGCGGCCAGGATCGTGCGCAGGACCGCGCCGCGCTCGTTGAGCAGAGCCGCGTAGACCGGCTCGTCGCGGTAACGCTCGGCGAAGTCCTTGAGGAAGGTGTCGCGGTGCGTGGCGTCCACGGCCAGGGTGTGGCGCAGCTGGGGAGTTTCGGTGAGGAGGTAGGGGATGTCCAGGGACTCCAGGACGTCGACCGCGAGGTCGAGGTTGTCCCGCATCACCTCGAAGGGCGTGGTGTCCTCGCGGACCAGGCAGATCTGGCCGCCGGCACGGCGGACGTCGGGGCGGGCGGCCTCGATGCGTACCTCGTGCGCCTTGTCGGCGACGCCGGCGTGGGGCCGGTCGATCCTCTCGGGGACCGCGGCCCCGGCGATGCCGCCCCCGGCATCGGCGGCGGCCTGCAGGATGCGGCGGCGGGCCTTGTCGGCGTCGCGCTCGTCACCGGCACGGTAGGCGGCCAGCTCCTGGAGCAGCTCGTTCCACTTCTGCGCGACCTCGCCGTCGGTGAACCGGGCGGAGGTCTTGAGCGCGGCGGCGCCCATCTCCTGCCGCAGGGCGTCGTCGTCCATCAGCCGGGCGAGGGCGGCAGCCAGCTCGCCCTCGTCGCCGAACGGTACGAGGAGGCCGTCGTGGCCGTCGGTGAGGATCTCGGCCGGGCCGTTGGGGCAGTCGTAGGCGATGACGGGCACGCCGGCGGCCTGGGCCTCGACGAGCACCAGGCCGAAGGCCTCGACGCGCGAGGTGAGCATGGCGATGGACGCCTTGGCCCACTCCTCGGCCATGTTGGGGGTGCTGCCGACGAGCTGGACCTGGTCGGCGACGCCGTACTGGCCGGCTATGCCCTTCAGGGCGCGCATGCGGGGGCCGTCACCGAGGATCCGCAGGTTCCAGCGGGGGCGGTCGGCGGCGACGGTGGCGAAGGCGCGGATCGCGTGCTCGATCTGCTTCTCGGCGGCCAGGCGGGCGCCCAGGACCACGGTGCGGCTCTCCAGAGTGGAGCGCGGGCGGAAGCCGTGGGGCAGGGCGTTGCCGATGGTGGCCAGGCGGGGGGCGCAGTCGCCGAGGGTCTCGGCGAACCACTCGCGGGTGCGCTCGGTGAGGGAGACCAGTCCGTCGATGGCCGAGGCGAACATGCGCAGCGGCTCGCCGGAGGTGCCGCGCAGCTCCGAGACCCGGTGGTCCAGATGGACGGTGAGCACGTGCTGCGGGGCGAGTCGGGCCATGTACGCCATGAGCGCCGGCGTAGTGGAGATCAGCACGTCGGCGTCGATGGTGCGCAGGGCCTCGCCGAGCTCGAGATCACTGAGCCGGTTGAAGGCGGACTCCCATTCGGGCCGCACCAGATCACTGGGGGTGGCGGCGAGGCGCTTGTAGGCCGCCGTCAGGTCGGGGCCGCCGGCCGGGGCGGTGCGTACGGGGCGCTGCGGGCCCCGCTTGTCCACGAGGTTGCGGACGCGCACGGTGCCGCTGTCGAAGAACGACTCGCCGCGCGTGCGGAAGACGCTCAGGATCTCCACCTCGTGCTGCCGGGCAAGCAGCTCGGCGAGCGTCAGGGTGGCACGCTCGGTGCCGCCCATCGTGTCGGCGGAGGTCAGCAGAAAGGTGATTTTCACGTGCGGCCTTCGAAGTGTGCGGCGGTCCGGGTGCGGTGGCCTCGGTGGGCTAGACGGCGCTCTGGTCTGCTCGGTTGCCTCAGGTGGTGCCGAGGCTGCGCGGGGTGCAGACGAGCTGGAGCGCGCCGCGGCGGGTGTACTGGGGTTTGACCTGCACAAACGTGCCGTTCTCGGCCCGCACGGTGAACGCCGGCGGGGTGAGGACCTTGCGGGGTGCGGTCAGGTCGTGGTCGTGGCGGCCGAGGTCCAGCGGCTTGGCGCCGCGGGAGCCGGGCACCAGGCGGAAGGACCAGGTCTGGCGGCCGGAGGTGGTGGCCAGCAGCCTCGCCAGCGGCAGGGTGACCCGCCAGGCGGTGTCGTCGCCGGGCAGCGGCTCGACGGCCTGGCGCAGCACCTGCCGGCGCTGCTGGTCGACGAGCTCGACGACGGGCTGCCCGGCGCCGTCGCCGGTGACGGCCTGGCCGTACACGGCGAACAGCAGCCCGGCGCCGGTGAAGGAACGGTCGATGCGCAGGATCTCCGCCCTGGCCTGTGCCGGTGCGACGGTCAGGCGCAGCTGGCCGGCGGTGGTGAGGCCGAGGCGGTGCCGACGGCCCGTGCGGGGGCAGGTGGCCAGCGGGCGGGTGGGGCCGGCGTAGTCGGGCGGGCCGTCGCCGAGCAGGCGCAGCCGTACGGGCGCGGGGTCGTCGTCGCGCAGCTCCAGGCCGAGGGTCCAGCGGCCGGTGGTGACGGGCAGCCCGCCGATCTCCTCGCCGAGCAGGACGGTCGCGGCGACCGTCATCCGGCCGGCCTCGTCCCGCTGGAGCCGGGCCTCGGCCCGCAGGCGCGTGTCGCCGTTGACCAGGAGCAGGTGGGCGCGCGCGGCCGGGTCCTCGGCGGCCTCGGTGCCGGCGGGCAGCGCCGCGTGCAGGTTCAGCGTGTGACCGTCCAGGACGGCGGCGTACTGGACGCGGGCGGCTGAGCCGTGGGCGGCGGGCATGAGGACGGAGTCGACGAGGGTGTTGCGGCCGCTGGCGAGGCCGGAGGCGGCGCGGCGGCGCACCGTCGCACCGACCTTCATGACCGGGCTGCGCCGCAGCGCGATGCGTGCGGACTTCTTGATCACGCGCAGGGCGTGTCGGGGCGCGGTCACGGGCGCACCCCGCGGGCGCCCGCCACCGGCGTGCGGCCGGAATCGTGGCGCGGCTTCCGCCGGTCTCCGGGAGTCATGATCTGGAAGTACAACACCCAAACAGGGTAATCGGATCTCCGGCGGCGATGCGGCGGGAAGGCACGGTACCGCCTCGATATGCGGCCCCTACAGCCTTCTTGCGCACAGGTGAACTTTCCCACACGGCCGACGGGGGCGGCGCTGGGCGCCGGAACGCGGCGGGGGCGTCCGGGCCCTTGCGCCGTGCGGGGGCGGGGATCCGTCCGGGTTTCGATCTGTCCGGATTTGCGGGCATGCGAGAGATTGCTTACGGATAAATATCTCTGGTAGTTACTTAACTCTCTGTTTTCCGGCCCTGCCGGTTTCCCTGCCGGGCCGGTGACGTGCTGTTCTAGGGGTATCGGTACGCCCGGGGACGGATGGGCGGCCGTGGAGGACGACCGAGGGGTTGAAACGATCATGTCACGCGAGCCGGCGACCCCGCCCGTCCACGGCGGGAAGATCCCTGCCGCCGCAGGTAATCCCCCGGCGGTCAGTCCGGGCCTGCCCGGCCGGTCTCCGGCCGCCGCCGTCCCCGCCCAGAGCACTCCGCCCCCGAGCGGCTCCGGCGCCCCGCGCACCCCGGCCGCGCGCGCCAACCCGGAGAAGTCCGGGCTGGTCAAGGCCTACCGCAGGGTCCTGCCCGAGAGCGCCCGCCGGGCCATCGCCCAGCGCGTGTCCGTCGAGACCCGCGGCGCCCTCATGCAGCACATGGCGAACTCCCTCGACCTCCAGCAGCGCCGCCAGAAGATCCGGGGCAAGCGGCTCCAGCGCCGCTACGCCGGCCACCTGGACGCGGCCCTGCCGCGCGTGGTCCTCGTGGACGGCAAGGCGCACATCGCCCTCGTCGACCCCGCCCTGACCCCGCACGGCACCCGCGCCGACACCCTCGTCCTGGTGTGCTCCACGCTGGAGGACGCCGGCATCGGCTACTTCTGCGTCCGGACCGCGACCGCCGGCACCACCCCCGCGATCGCGGTGGCCGCCGCCGACCGCCGACGCGTCCTGCAGCAGCTCGCGCGCCTGTGCGGGCACATACCCGGCTACGTCGCGCCCGTGGGCCGCGACAACACCCCCGGCCAGCCGCTCCCCGGCTTCGTGGCGGGCACCTGGCGCCAGGTCGAGAAGTGCGACGTCACGCGCGTCACGTGGTTCCGCACCACCGCCGACGGCGCCCTGGTACTGGGGCAGGAGCACGGCTGCGACATCCAGTTCTGGGCCCGCGAGGAGGCCCCCGGCGGCCCCGTTCTCGTCGCCCCGCGCCGCAACGGCGTCGTCGAGGAGGTCCCGGCCGCCGCCGCCCCCGTCGAGGCGCCCCTGGAGCTGTTCACCGGCCCGCTGGGGCACACGGTCGCCGCGGGCGGCAACGACGGCACGACCGGCGGCTCCGACAGCCCGGCCCGCCGCACGGTCCACACCCGCCCCGAGTTCACCATCCGGCTCCCCCAGGACATCCCCTTCCCCATCGACGTCGTCTACACCTGGGTCGACGGCAGCGACCCCGCCTGGGCACAGCGCCGCGCGCAGGCCCAGCGCGACGCCGGGGACGTGGAGACCCGCCACGAGGAGGCGGCGAACGACGCCCGCTACCTCAGCCGCGACGAGCTGAAGTACTCGCTGCGCTCACTGCACCAGTTCGCACCCTGGGTCCGTACGGTCTACCTGGTCACCGACGACCAGGTCCCGGAGTGGCTGGACACCTCGCACCCCGGCATCCGCGTGGTCAGCCACAAGCAGATCTTCTCCGACACGAGCGCGTTGCCGACGTTCAACTCGCACGCCATCGAGAGCCAGCTGCACCACATCGAGGGCCTGTCGGAGTACTTCCTGTACTTCAACGACGACGTCTTCCTCGGCAGCCCGCTGACCCCGCAGACCTTCTTCCTCTCCAACGGGCTGACGAAGTTCTTCCCCTCGCCCGCGCTGATACCGCTGGGGGCGCACGACCCCGCCGACCCGCCGGTGGCAGCCGCCGCGAAGAACAACAGGGCGCTGGTGGAAGAGGGTTTCTCGACGACCTTCACGCAGAAGATGCGGCACGTGCCGCACGCACTGAGCCGCAGCGTGCTCGGCGAGATAGAGGAACGGTACGCGGACGCCCACAAGGCCACGGCCCGCGCACGCTTCCGCAGCCCCGAGGACCTCTCCGTCGCCTCCTCGCTGCACCACTACTACGCGTACCACCAGGCCCGCGCGATACCGTCCGAAATGCGCTACGTCTACATGGACCTGGCCCACCCGAACACCTCGCGCCGGCTGAACCGGCTGCTGGCGAACCGGGACATGGACGTCTTCTGCATCAACGACACGGTCTCCACGGACAAGGACCTGGAGCGCACCAACGCGCTCATAGCGCCGTTCCTGGAGGGCTACTTCCCCGTGCCGGGCCCGTTCGAGAAGCGCCCCTGACGCCGGGGGCCCGGCCGCCCCCTACTCGAAGGCCACGTTGACGCAGGCCAGCCGCGCTCCCGCCATCCCGGCGTGGCCCGGCGTGGTCTCGGTGCCGTGCTCGTGGATGACCACGGAACGGGCCTCACCCGCGCGGAAGCTCCACTTCACCGTCGTGTCCGAACCGCCCTTGCCCTGCTTGTCGGTGGTGAAGTCCAGCCACACCTCGTTGCGCGCGTTGGCGTACTTCGGGTCCATCGAGGGCTGCTTGGGGTCCTTGACGTTCTGATAGTGCGGCCCCGAGGCGTCGGGGGCACTGCCGCACGGCTTGGTATGCACATGCGCCCCGAACGTCCGGCCCGCCTCGATCCCGCGCACCCGCAGCTCGATCCGCGTGCCGTCATGCCCGGTGCGCTCCATGACCGATACCCGGCTGCCCTCCGGCACCGCCTTCGTATCGAACGTGACCGCCTGGTGCACACCCCCGCCGACGGCGGACCTGAACTCCGCGTCCACGGAGGTCCCTTGACACGGCAGGCCACCCGCGGGCGACGCGACGGCCAGCGAAGCGGCGAGCACTGACATGAGAAAAGCCATCGTCCGGGCCCCTTCCAGCGCAGTTCCCACTCATCCCCCGCCAACACGAGGGCTGCCACCTGCCAGCCTCGCACCCATCCCTCGGGGCGCGAGCCTCTCCCCACGGTATCCAGCCATGGGCGCGGGCGCGCGGCGAAGGCGGGCACCCGGGAAAGGGAGACTGTCAGTCCATCGTCTGATTCGGCCGCTGCCAGCTGCGCAGACGCGGATTCCACCGGAATTCCGGCCGCGGCTCGACGGGCTCGGCGAAGCCCGCGCCGAGCACGGACTCCAGATCGGCGATCATCATCCAGGTCGACTCGGGCCCCAGGTGGTCCCCGACGCCGTCGGACCCCCAGCGCACCAGGTAACGAGCCGCGTCGTCCAGGCCCTGCTCGGTCGCATCCGGGAAACAGTCCTTGAGCATGAAGCGAACGAGCTCCACCGCACTGCGCGGCCTCATTCCCTGCCCCTCTCTTCACGGGTCATTTGCGGGCCTCGCAGACCGCGCAGACGCCGATGAGCGCCCAGATGCGCAGGACGACCTTGCAGTGGCTCTGGGCGCGCGGGAGATTCTCGATCCTCCCGAGTGCCGAGAACTCCACGCTGCGCATGGTCTCCGTGACCGCCACCTCCCAGTGGTCCTGCGCCCGCGCCCAGTCGTTCTTGTGCGCGATCCGCACAAAGCACTCCACGAAGTGCACGTCTGCCGCGCGGCCATGGAAGTAGGACCCCAGCCAGTCGATGACCGGTGGCGGTGTCAGCCTCTCGCCCCAGGTACGTCGCACGAACGGCTCCTTGGACGTGGTCCCGCCCGTCCGTGAGATCCGCGCGGCGATGATGTGACCGGCCAGCCCGCCGACCATCGCCGGTGCCAACAGCCACCCCACGAGGGAAACCGTCCACGGCAGGAGAGGGATGCCCTTCGCCGGCGGCTCTTCCATTCCCAGCAGAACCTTGTAGGAGACGCGCCATCCCTCGTAGATGCCGGACACGATGTAGAACGCGGCGAACGCCAGCAGCAGCGGTATGCCGATGTCCACGAACCACTGGGCGAGCCCGGTGAGCCCCCTGCGCGACCGGAACGTCCTCCTCAAGCGCACCCTCAGCGCCTGCTCGGGAGGCGGGATCAAGGTCTGCGGCACCGAGGCCATCGAACGTATCGCCAACTCCCCTGCACCCCCCGCCGATCACCACATCGCACCCACGAACTATCCACCAGGTCACATCACTTGTCGCGGACTTCGCGGGTTCCTCTTGTCACCCGGTTGTCACCCGGCCTTGCTCGCTCACAGGTATGGCGTGGCGTGTCCCGGACGCCAGTCAGTCGTTCTAGTCACAAAATCCCACTGCGCGATCTCCGAAGGAGACCTGATGCGACGAGCACTTATGGCAGCCACCATGGCAGCAGCCGCCTTGACACTGGGGTCGACGGCCGCCGCCCAGGCCGATGCACCGCTGCCGGACCAGGGCGGGGCGACTGCCCTCGGCGGCCTCCCCTCGGGCGACGCGAACCCGGTTGCGGAACCGGTTGCGGGCCTGATGGGCGGACTGCCCGTCCAAGGGCTGCAGACCGGCGCGCTGCCGGGGGCGGCGGGAGGCATCCTGGGCAAGACAGCGGGCGCGGCCACCGGAGGCGGGCTGCCGACGGATGCGCTCACGGGAGGCGGGCTGCCGACGAGTGGGCTTCCGACGAGTGGGCTTCCGACGGGCGGCGGGCTCCCGACCGATCAGCTGCCGCTCAAGGGACTGCCGCTCGGCTGACTGCGGCTCGGCCGGCCACCGCTCGGCCGGCCACCGGCGGGCGGGCTTCCGGCGCTGAGCCGGCTGCTCGCCCTCCGCGATGGAGGACTCCACGCTCCGACGGCGGTTCGGCCCGGGCCGGGGCCTGCGGGGAGGGTGACTCACACCGCCCGCCATCCAATGAGCGTGGCCAGTGTGTACTCACACAGCAGGCGCCAGTCACGGCATCAGGACGCTGCCGATCTGCACCTGATCGAGCTTGCCAAAGCCGACATCGACGGCACCACCGTGAGCCACGAGGAGGCCATGGCGGTCTACGAGCAATCGCAGGTGTCGTGAGGTGCAGGCCCGGTCAGCCAGGAAACGCGGTGGCGAAGTCGTCCCACGCGAAAGCCCTCTGACCTGCAGATTTGCAGATCAGAGGGCTTTGCGTCAGATGACCGGCGGACGAGTCGGCCTGTACGCCGGGTTCTGTCTCCCGGGGGCCTTGCGGCCCTCGGGGAGGCGGCCATCCATCTAGGCCTGCCGTTGCCGACAGGCTCGTGCGGTCTACCCGCGGACTCGGGCGGGCAGCCCTCGATCGTCCGCGCAGGGCCGCCGCCGTGAAGCGGCTGCCCCTCTTGACCTTGCTCCGGGTGGGGTTTACCTAGCCGTCCGAGTCACCTCGGACGCTGGTGGTCTCTTACACCACCGTTTCACCCTTACCGGGAATCCGAAGATCCCCGGCGGTCTGTTTTCTGTGGCACTGTCCCGCGGGTCACCCCGGGTGGGCGTTACCCACCACCCTGCCGTATGGAGCCCGGACGTTCCTCGGGGGATCCGTGAGGATCCCACGCGGCCGCCCGGCCGGCTCGTCCGCCGTGACGACCATGTTACCGGCCGCTCACGTCGGGACGAACCACACCTTCTCCCTCCCCGGGTTCGCTTCGATCACCCGGACCCGCATGCGTTTGCCCAGCGGCAGCGGCGGGCCGTCCCCGTCGGCCTCGACATGGCCGATGACCGCCGGATCGTACAGATGGACCGTGCCCGCCGTCGGCCGGGACTCGACGACGTCCACCACGTAGCCGTCGAAGACCTCACCGATCCGGTCGCGCATCAGCGCCGCCTCGACCAGGTCCACGCACTCCCGCTCCGCCTCAGCGGCCTTCCGGGCGCCGCGCTCCATCTCGCCGGGCAGCCCGTCCAGCGCCGCACGCACCCACTCGGGGGCCTCGAGGCCCGCGGCCGCCGCCAGGCACAGTTCGCTGGTGTAGCGGTCGACGAGGCGGCGCAGGGGCGCGGTGCAGTGGGCATAGGGGGCGGCGAGCGCGGCGTGGCCGGGGTCGGTGGGGGTGGGGTGAGTGGTGGGGCGGTCGCGGTCGAAGACGGTGTAGCCGGCGCCGCGCAGCAGGGTGGTGCACTCGTGCAGGAACGCCGCGTGCTGCGGGTGCCGCGGGTCGAGGGCCCGGACGAGCACGGCGTACGGCATCTGCTCGGGCCATGGCACGCCAAGGGCCCTGGCCACCCGCCGCAGCCTGGCGACCGCGCCCTGCGGTGCGGCGGGCAGCGTGCGCAGGATGCCCGTGCCCGCGCTCAGCATCAGCTGTGCGGCGGCCATCCCGGTCATCAGGGAGATCTGGGCATTCCACCCTTCCGTAGGAAGCGGAACCCGGTAGCCGAGCGCATAGCTGCCGTCCTCCCGCTGTACCACCTCCTGCTCCGGCACATTGAGCGAGATCCCGCCGCGCGTGCGCTCCAGCACCTCCCGCCGCGCCCCTATTTCCCGCAGCAGCGACAGCGGCTCCTCGGCCGTTCCCGTGGCGATGGCCCGCTGAACCCCGGCGTAGTCCAGCCTCGCCCGGCTCCGTACGACCGCCCGCCGCACGTCGGTGGCCACCACCTGCCCGTCCGTGTCCAGGTCCAGCCGCCACAGGACCGCCGGCCGGTCGTGGTCCGGCAGCAGGCTCGCGGCGCCCTCGCCGATGCTCCGGGGGTGCAGGGGGATGCGTACGTCCGGGTAGTACAGGGTCATCACACGGCTGTGCGCCTCCTCGTCCAGCGCGCCGCCGGGCAGGACGAAGGCGGCGACGTCCGCGATCGCGTAGTGCACGCGGTAGCCGCCGCTGCGCCGGGCCAGGAACATCGCCTGATCGAGATCCTTCGACCCGGGCGGGTCGATGGTGAAGAGCGGCACGTCCGTCGCGTCGTACGCGGGCATGCGCGGTCGCCGCGCGGCCTGCTCGGCCTCCTGGAGCACACGGGCCGGGAAATCCTCCGGCACATGCGTCTTCTCGCGCAGCTCGCGCAGTGCCGTCACAAGCGGAGTGCGCTCCGTGTCCGTCACGTGGATGGGGCGGCGTGGCATGGCCACGAGCCTATGGGCGGTACGGGCGCGAGGCACAGCAAGCGCGGCGGACGGCGTTAGGGTGGCTCGGGTTCCGGGAGTTCTGCTGAGGAGATCGAGTCGTGCTCGTGCTGTTGCCGCCGTCCGAGGGGAAGGCCACGGGCGGTGCCGGAGAGGCGCTGGAGGCCGGTGCGCTGTCCCTGCAGGGGTTGAGCGGGGCCCGGGAGGCCGTCCTGGCGGAGCTGGTGGAGCTGTGCTCCGGCGACGAGGAGAAGGCCGCCGAGGTCCTGGGCCTGAGCCCCGGCCTGCGGGGCGAGATCGCCAAGAACGCGGCGCTGCGGACGGCGCCCACCCGGCCGGCCGGCGAGATCTACACCGGTGTTCTCTACGACGCCCTGGGCATCGCCACCCTGAGCGCGGCCGCCCGCCGCGCGGCGGACCGTTCGCTGCTCGTCTTCTCCGGCCTGTGGGGCGCGGTGCGCATCGGTGACGCCATCCCCTCCTACCGCTGCTCGATGGGCGTCAAGCTCCCCGGCCTGGGCGCCCTCGGCGCGTACTGGCGCACGCCCATGGCCGAGGCCCTTCCGGAGGCGGCGGGTGACGGGCTGGTCCTGGACCTGCGCTCGGCCGCGTACGCCACGGCATGGAAGCCGAAGGGCGTCCTCGCCGAGCGGACGGCCACGGTGCGGGTCCTGCAGTCGAGGATGGTGAACGGGGTGGAGAAGCGGTCCGTCGTCAGCCACTTCAACAAGGCCACCAAGGGACGCCTCGTCCGCGACCTGCTCACCGCCGGCCACGAGCCCTCCTCGCCGCGCGAGCTGGCGGAGGCGCTGCGCGAGCTGGGGTACGCGGTGGAGGGCGACGACGCCCCGGCCAAGGGCGGCAAGCCGTGGGCGCTCGATGTCGTGGTGACGGAGCTTTAGCGCACTCGGCTCGCGCAGGTGGGCGACGGCCCGCGCCGGGCTCGTAGGAGCTCTATAGTGACGCTATGGCCTCCACGACGATTCAGGTGCCACGAGAGACCCGCGATCACCTCGCCGAACTCGCGAAGGAACGCGGTATGAGCATCGGCCAGCTGGTCGAGGCTCTCGCCGCCGAACAGCCGACCGCCGCACAACGCGCCGAACGGCTGGCCGCCGATCGGCAGGTCGCGCGGCAGGTCATCGGCCTCGACGTCAGCGACGAGGAGTTCGACCAAGCGCCCGACATTCTCGGCAACATCTACAAGATCGCTGCCGATAAGGTCCGGGCCGCCCGGGGCAACGCCGCGTGATCATCCTCGATACCAGCGCCGTCACAGCCCTCGCGCAGGGCCACAAGACGCTGAACCTCCTCGCCGGCAACATGGCGCGCACACCCGGCGACCGTCTCAGCGTCCCCTCTCTGTGCCTCATGCAGGCCGAAGCGAACGAGGCGGACGTCTCCCGTCGCGTCCTCGCCTACTCCTCCGTAGTCGTCGACGGCCTCGACATGGTCGCCTCCGTCAGCGTCGGCACGATGATGCGCGACGGCTACGGCGGCCCGGACACGTGCCACGCCCTGTACTGCGCGCTGCCGCGCCCTGAATTCACCGGCATGTCCATCCTGCTGACCGGCAACGAAGACGCCTACCCACCCGGTGTGATCACCGTGGACATCGACTCACCCGGCATGCTCGGCTTCTACTGACCGGAACGTCACCGACCACCGGACAGGCCGCTTCGGCGGACCCCTCCGGTCACAGGCCCAGGGAGCGGATCAGATCGCGCATCTCCTCACGGTAGAGACGCTCCGCGTCCCGCGCCTGCCATCGCAGCCGGCCGTGGACGTCCAGCGACACCAGCCCGTGCATGCGGCCCCACACCCGCAGCGCCAGCGCGACCGCGTCCGGCGGAAGGTCCGGGAACGCTTCACGAACCGATCCCGCGAGCTTGGGGTCGAAGTCCGACCACTCGTACCCCGCCCCGCCGTGCAGCGCCTCCGCGTGCGGCCACGCCGCCGCGACGAGCCCACTGAGCCCCGAACACGCCCGGTGTTCCGGCCCCGCCGCCGGTCCGCCCCCGGGCGGCTCGTAGCCCGGCACCGGGTCCCCGTAAATCAGCCGGAATCCTTCGGGATTGGCCAGTGACCAGTCCCTGAACGCCTGCCCCCAGGCCATGATCCGCCCCGCCACGTCCCCGGCCGGCAGCGCGTCGCGCGCGGCCTCCACCGTGTCGACGAGTGAGGTGTAGACGTCGTCGATCAGCGCGGTGACCAGATCGTCGCGGGTCGGGAAGTACCCGTAGATCGCGCCCGCGGTCATGCCCATCTCACGGGCGATGGCGCGCAACGAGATCGCTCCCGGCCCGCCCTCGGCCATGAGCGCGAGGGCAACCGCCTTGATTTCCGCGGTGGTTTCCGCCCGTAGGCGTTCTCGGCGGGTCTGCGTCGGGGCTCCCATGGGTTGACACTCTACAGGGTTGCGCTACTGTGCGGCGTAGCAAAACTGAACGGCGTGTAGTTTTCCAACACGCCATCATGAAGCGGAGTCCACCGATGAGTTCAGACAGCTTGTCCCGCCGCGGCTTACTCCGTGGCGCGGGCGGCGCGGGACTGGCCGCGCTGCTCGCCTCCTCCACCCTGTCGTCCCCCGCCCGCGCCACAGCCGCGCCGCGGATCCGGCACCGCTTCGTCCGCGTCAACGGCCTGCGCATGCACATCGCCGAGGCCGGCTCGGGGCCGCTGGTCCTGCTGCTGCACGGCTGGCCCGAGTCCTGGTACTCCTGGCGCCACCAGCTCCCCGCCCTCGCCGCCGCCGGCTACCGCGTCGTGGCCCCCGACCAGCGCGGCTACGGCAGTACGAGCCGCCCGGACGGGATCCGGGACTACGACATCGCCCACCTGGTCGACGACGTCACCGGCCTCATCGACGCGCTGGGCGAGCGGCGCGCCACGGTCGTGGGCCACGACTGGGGAGCCATCGTCGCCTGGCACACCGCACTGATGCGCCCGGGCCGGGTGAGAGGCGTAGCGGGGCTCAGCGTTCCGCACCGCTGGGCGGAACCGAAGGGGTCGTCGACCCCCGTCGAGGCCCTGCGGGCCGCGAACGGGGACCACTTCTACATCGTCTACTTCCAGCAGCCGGACCTCTCCGACGCCGACTTCGCCCGCGACCCGCGCGGCTTCCTGCGCGGAATCCTCTACTCCGGATCCGGTGACGGACCGGGCTGGAACGCCACCATCCCCGCCAGCGGCAGGATCGTCGACTCCCTCACCCAGCCGAACCACCTGCCCGCCTGGCTGACGGAGCACGACATCGACACCTACGTCGCGGAGTACCGGCGCTCAGGGTTCACCGGCGGCCTGAACTGGTACCGGAACTTCGACCGCAACTGGGAGTTGACCGCGCGGTGGCGTGACGCCCCCATCCAGGTGCCGGCGCTGTACGTCGTCGGCGACCGCGACGGCGTCTTCCACGCCCCCGAGGCTCAGGCCATGCTCGCCGGACCCACGGCCTCCGTTCCGCACCTGCGACCGGCGGTCCTGCTGAAGGGTGCCGGGCACTGGGCCCAGCAGGAGCGACCCGGGGAGGTCACGGATGCGCTGATCCGGTTCGTGCGGTCACTGTAGAAGAGCAGCGGCCATCCGGGTGACGACCCGGTGCGCCGACCCGGTCCGCGACCTGCGCGACCTGCGCGACGAATGCTTTCCACGCGGGGGCGGGGAAGACCAGGATGGGGCCCTGGGGGGCCTTACTGTCCCTTACGGGGACGAAGCCGGGGATAGCGGGGGCTATTTGCATGCAGTCCCCGGCGTCGTTCCCGCTGTAGCTGCTCTTCAGCCATCCGATTTCCAGGCAGTTTCCGGCGTCGTTCCCGCTGTAGCTGCTCTTGCGCCATGTTGTCATCGCGCTCGTACCCTTCCATCGCATCGCTGATCAAGGCGGCGGAGTCGGAACCTGATAGGCAGTCAGCCCTGAGCACATCGTAGACCCGGGTGTAGCGCGCGATAATCGCCGGATCATTGATGAAGTGACCCGCCTCCAAGGATTCCGAGTACACCCAGTCCTGCCCACCGGGCAGAGTGATCAGTGACATCGGGCCCTTCGGCTTGATCAAGGGCGCGTTGAACGGTGCCACTTGAACCCGCATGTTCGGCCGCTCGCCCGCGAGCAGTAGCTGCGCACACTGGTCTCGCATCACAGCTGTGCTCCCGACCATGTTGCGAATGGCGCTCTCGTCCAAGACCACAACCAGGAGCGGGCCATCAGGCTTCAGGAAGCGCTGCTGTCGGCTCATTCGGGCCGCCACCCGCTCGTCCAGTTCGCGACCCGAGAAGAACTGCGAGAGCAGCGCTCGCGCGTATTCCTCGGCCTGCAACAGCCCGGGGACCACGTCGGTCTCGTACGCGCGAAGAACCACCGCCGCCGCCTCCATCTCCACCCACCGCTTGAACCAGTCGGGGTGAATGATGTCCGGATACCAGTCGATCTTGTCCCACAGCTTGACGAACATCTCCCCCGTACCGAGCTCCTGGTCGCACGCCATCACAAAGCGGCGCTGCGGAACCCGCGTCCCCGCCTCCACCCGCGCCACCAGCGACCGGTCGCACGGGATCTTCACCGCCAGCTCCTCCTGCGTCAGCCCCGACACCTCCCGGTGATGCCGCAGCACCTCCCCGAACACCGCCGCCGTCGTCGCCGCCGCCGACCCGCCATTGCCGTTGCGTCGCTTCACGTCGCCGCCCCCTGTGACAGCTTGCCCATGGCACGTGCAGAACGTTGTGAGCGTAGGTCGCCGCACGGAACTCTGTACTGACAACAGGTAGTTGGTCACCCACATGGGGTGTTTCAACGTCAAGCACAAGGAACTCGATGGCACCGATGCCCTTCCCCGCCGCCCCTGTCCCTCCCGCCGACGCCGACCTCCGCCGCATCTCGGCCCGGACGGCGGCCGATCTGCAGGACGTGTGCCGCGCACACGGCTGGGCTCTGCAGATCACGGCCGGTGAGCCCATGAACGGCAACGGATATGTGGACTTCCCGCCCCTGCGGGTCGACGTGGCGCAGCAGATCGTCGCCGGGCTGCGGCGGTTGCTCGCGGGGCGTTGCCCGGAGTGCACGGCGATCAAGCGGCGGCGCGCGCAGGCGGTGGCGGAGAGGGATGTCCATACCGCGACGGCCATGGCGGAGGCGATGGGACGACACCAACGGGCGGCTCATTGACCACATGTGAACGCGGGTGACCGGCGGGGCGATAACCTGCTGCCGCCATGAACGATTTCGTTGACGAAGCGCGCTCGCGAGTCGCACACCTGCTCCGGATGGCCAATACGACCGATGACCGCCTCAAGGCGCAGATCATCGAGTACGCCGACACGACCCCGGAGCCCCCGGTCATAAGCCGGGGGGCCGGGATCGTCACCAAGGGCTGCTCCCGCTGCCTGCGGACCGCGTGGCGGCAGCACGACTCGGAGGGGCCGCTGTGGGTGTGCGGCACGTGCGGGCACGTGGAGCCCATCACGATGCGGTGCCCGCAGTGCGGTGTCGACATGACGCCGCCGCGCAGCGGGGCGCCCGATCGGTGGGAGTGCCCGAGTTGCGACGAGGTCGCGTCCACGCTGGCGCTTTAGGGAGCTCTAGGGACTGTCCGGTGGGTTCCGTGACTGCATAGCGTTTCGGCCGTCAGCCCGATTGTCGCGCCGGGGCCAAAGGCCCCCGGGGGCTCCAATAGGGCTGGTGGGAGCTTCGTCGCCCATTTGCCGGGAGCAACGAACGATCTCCAAACAAGAGACCTTCTTGAGACCTGAGGTATCACGGTGGGAGCCGTGTTGGCGGCAGGCTGTGCTGTGTTACGGGTGGATATCCGTTGAAGTTGACGGCAGCGTTGGTGGCGCAGTAGGCGCCGGTGGGCCAGATGGCGACGCGGTCGCCTGGTGCGAGGTCGACGGGCAGGCGGTAGGCGTCGCCGACCGAGAGTTCATCGAGGGTGTCGCATGTTGGTCCGCAGATCATTACGGGATGGGTCGGCGTGGCCGGGGAATGATTCACTGCGGTCACGGCGTACTCGATGCTGTACAGGCTGTCGGCGAGCCCGGCGTTCCACAGGCCCGCGTCCAGGATGACGTGGGTGCGACCATTGCGGCGCATGACTGCTTTGACGCTACTGACCGTGGCCCCGGCGTCGGCGACCAAGGCCCGGCCGGGTTCCAGGAACGTGTGGTCCGGAGGATCGACGAAGCAGTCCGTCACGGCGGAGGTGATGGTGCGCGCGTACACGTGCAATGGTGGCGTGGGCACCCGGTAGGTGCCGGGCAGGCCGCCGCCGAGGTTGAGTACCCGCAGTCTGCCCGCTGCGCCTCGTTCCCGTATCGCCGCCCACACGCGAGCGCCTGTCGCGCACGCGATACGCCACTGACCGGGATCCGTCTGCTGCGTGCCGACATGCCAGCACAGCCCTGCGACCTCGAGGTGGTGCGTCACTGCCAGCGCCGCCAGCTCTACCGCCTCGTGTGGCGAGCAACCGAAGCGGGGGCTCATGGATCCTGGTCCGGCATGGGCCAGGCGTAGCACGACAGACGCTCCGGGTGCCCTGGCCGCCAGCCGCAGGATTTCTTCCGGTGAATCGGCACAGAAGAGGCGGACGCCATTTTCGTGGGCGAACGCGATCTCGTCCCGGCTGCGGAAGGGATTGCTGTAGGACACCCGGTCGGCCGGGCAACCGGCTGAGAGCACCTGCCGCAGTTCCCCGGGGGAGGCCACGTCCATGCCGCAACCGACGTGTGCGAGTGCCGACAGAAGGCCGGGGTCGGCATTGGCCTTGACCGCGTACAGCACGTCCAACTGCCCGCCGGTCGCGGTGACGAGCTGCTTGTGGCGCAGGAGTGCGGTATCGATGTCGAGAACCGAGTACGGGGTGGGCAGGCGCTGGGTAGTCAGGAAACGCCACAGCCGCGATGAATCCGGCGGCACGGTAGGCACTGACATCACCCACGCCGGATGTCGAGGGTGGCACAGTGGAACGAACCACCGAAGGACTGAAAGTGTTTGAACGGCAGCGGAATGGGTTCGAAGCCCCAGCGGCGAAGCTGCGCCATGAGACAGGTCTGTCCGGCCTCGATCAATACGTGCTGTTCGTCGAGGAACAGCACGTTGTAGTTGATTGTCTCGCCGCTGAAATACAGTGGGCGTGAGGAATCGGGTTCAGGAGGAGGTAGCGGCAGCACCTCCCAATCCTGGAGCACGTCCGGAAGCATTTTGACCTCGTCACGGTTGACGAGGACACGACCCGGCCCGGCAGGGATGATCGTGATGTCGATGTGCATGGCGTCCGGTTGCGCGAAGTCGTACGCCAGGACGGTGTAATCCGGGCCGAGAAGATGCTGCAGCCATTGCACGCCGGTGCGGTTAGTGACGGTGCTCAGCTGCCCGAGCAGCACGTTATCGCCGAGCCGGGTGAAATCTGCGGCGTCGAAGACGGGCTCGCTTTCGGTGAGCCCGTACCTGTCGGCTCCGCCTACGCTTTCACTGTCCCGCGTCTCCCACAGCTCGTCGGCGAGGCGCGGTTTCGGAGCGGCCAGCCAGCGGGCTCCGCGCCGGAAGTAGTCGTCCAGGATGGTCCGGAACGCGAAGGTCTCGAAGTAGCGGCTACGCCAGGCCATCGGCGTCTCGACGATCGTGTCGTTGATCGCAAGCAGACTGTCGCGTGGCATGGTGGAGTAGAAGCCGCCGCCGGTGGAGAAGTGCGGGGTGACCACAGGCCGGTGGTGGTCAAAGGGCTCGGGCCGTCGGACTTCGATGCCTTGGCGCGCCAGGAAGTCAGCGAGGCCGTCGACTTCCCGGCGAGCCAGTGCCTGTAGTTCCGCAGGCCATCGGCTGCCACAGCGGCGAAGAACTTCGCTACGCCCGCCGGCGGGCACTACAGCTGCCATAGCGGGGTGCCATTCGGGCACGCGCATGTCGTCAACAATGCCGACGACCACTTCTCGCAGCTCCGCCCATTCATTGGGCACCCAGACCGGGCGGCCAAGGCGCTCGGGCAGGCTGACCGGCTGCTGACATGGCCAACCGCTCAACTGGCCTCCCTGAAAAGCAACGTCCATACCGACCATCGGCCGCAACGCTCACGTAATGCTATGGAATGCGGGCCCAACCGTTTTTCTTCCACGGTATGAATGCCCGGGCGGCCAAGAATCACGCGAGCTTACTGGTATCAGCTGTTGTGTCGGCTAACGCACGTGGTTTTGGTCAGCACCCCAACAGTGGGGTTACCACAGTTGACGCTGTGCCCGGACGAGTTGTAGCCGGCGAGGTTGGAGAGCATACCCCCGGTCAGCGGCTCGCGATCCACCTCTTGGCCCGAGCCGCGGTCGTGCTTCACCTCGCAGCGCGCTGCCCCGAGAATCCCTCCGGAGCTGTTGCCGCACAGAGAACTGTGGCCGGTCGAACTGTACGGCGCGAGGTTGGACAGCACGCCGCCCAGAATGCCTTCATCGTCCGTGGAGCCGTTACCCGCTGCGGTTGCGTTACCAGCTCCGGCAACGGCCATGGCAACAGTAATCGCCAGAGCGGCGATCACTCGCCTAGCATCAGTCATGGCACCTCTTCACTTGGGTCTGTCCGGCTTGCCGTCGAACGATATGCCCACATGGACAACGGCTATTCACACTCGCCTCGAACGAGGTAAACGTCGGCCGCTTGTGCGCCTTGTCCGTTGGAGTCACCCCTGTCTCAACGGGGCTTCGCCGACGGCGCCCATGCTTTCCACGGTCGCGTGAGGGAAAGCAGCCATGACAGCAACCCCGGTATGGCGTCCAGCTCGCCGTAGAAGCCAAATTGAAGATCGGCACGTTCGGACCCGCAGACGGTCATCGCCTGGCTCGTCAGCCGAGGCAACCGCCGACTGCCTCACCGCGGCAGCATCAAAGGCGAACGCTGGACCCATCCCCTTGGGGCTCCGCCCCAGACCCCGGACCGCGCTTCGCGCGGTGTCCTCAAACTCCCCCAGCTACCGCTGGGAGGTGCCCCCAGACGGGCTGGAAAACCAGCCCGTTCCGCTACCGCAGGTGCGACGTGTCGTTCAGCAGCCGCACCGACGCGTTGCCGTCCGCGTAGTACGCCACCGCCGACAGCGAGGCCGCCGACAGTTCCATGCGGAAGAGCGACTCCGGCGGGGCGCCCAGGGCCAGCCGCACCAGCGTCTTGACCGGTGTCACGTGCGTCACCAGCAGCACCGTACGGCCCGCGTAGCGGGCGAGCAGCTTGTCCCGCGACAGGGCGACCCGCCGGGCCACCGCCGCGAAGCTCTCGCCGCCGCCCGTGGGGGCGGCCTTCGACGAGGCGAGCCAGGCGTCGAGGTCCTCGGGGAAGTGCTCGCGGACCTCGCCGAAGGTCAGGCCCTCCCACTTGCCGAAGTCGGCCTCGCGCAGGCCCTCCTCGACGCGGACCTCCAGGCCGAGCCGGGCGGCGATCGCGTCGGCGGTCTCCCGGCAGCGCCGCATCGGCGAGCTGACGACGGCCTGGACGGTGCCACGGGCGGCCAGCGCGGCGGCTGTCGCCTCGGCCTGGCGGCGGCCGGCGGCGGAGAGCTCCGGGTCGGTGCCGCCGCTGCCGGAGAAGCGCTTCTGCGGGGTCAGGGCCGTCTCGCCGTGCCGGAGCAGGACGAAGGTCGTGGGCGTGCCGAGGTCGGCCGCGGCTCCCCAGCCGACCGGGGCGGCCTTGGGCTCGGCGAGCGGCTCCGCGACCGGCTCGGCCACGACGGCAGAGGCGGCCGAGGCCGCCACCGCGAGGCCGGCCGACGAGCGGCCCGGCTCCCACTTCCGGCCCGCCTTGCCGGCGTCCATGGCCTCGTTGGCCAGCCGGTCCGCGTGCTTGTTCTTCTCGCGCGGGATCCACTGGTAGGTGACCTGGCTCGCCGGGAGGATCCGCTGCGCCCGGGCGGCCAGCGGCTTCATGTCCGGGTGCTTGATCTTCCAGCGTCCGGACATCTGCTCGACGACGAGCTTGGAGTCCATGCGGACCTGGACGACGGCGTCCGGGTCGAGTGCCTTCGCGGCTTCGAGGCCGGCGATCAGGCCCTTGTACTCGGCGACGTTGTTCGTCGCGGTGCCGATGTACTCGGCGGCCTCGGCCAGCGCCTCGCCGGTGACGGGGTCGAGGACCACCGCGCCGTAGCCGGCGGGGCCCGGGTTGCCCCGGGAACCGCCGTCCGCCTCGACGATGAAGCGATTCGCCATGGGGCTTACAGGCCGGACTCGGGGGTGCGGACCAGGATGCGGCGGCAGTTCTCGCACCGCACGACGGCGTCGGGGGCGGCCGCGCGGACCTCGTTGAGCTCGGTGATGTTGAGCTCCAGCTGGCAGCCCTCGCAGCGGCGCTGGTAGAGGCGGGCCGCGCCGACGCCGCCCTGCTGGGCGCGGAGCTTGTCGTACAGCTTGATCAGGTCGGCGGGGACGGAGGCGGCGACGAGCTCGCGCTCCTTGGTGACGGTGGCGTCCTCGGCGTCGATGGCCTCGGTGGCGGCGTCACGGCGCGCGATTGCGTCGTTGACCTTGGCCTGGACGGACTCGACCCGGCCGGTCAGCTCCTTCACCCGCTCCTGGGCGGCCTCTCGGCGCTCCATGACCTCGAGGACGACGTCCTCCAGGTCGCCCTGGCGCTTGGCGAGGGAGGCGACCTCACGCTGGAGGTTCTCCAGGTCCTTGGGGGACATGCCGGCGCCGGAGTCCAGGCGCTGCTGGTCGCGGGCGGCGCGCTGGCGGACCTGGTCGACGTCCGTCTCGGCCTTCTTCTGCTCGCGGGCGCAGTCGCTCTCCTCGGTCTGCGAGGCGACGAGCAGGGAGCGGTGCTGGGCGAGGTCGCCCTCCAGGGAGGTGATCTCGGCGTGCTCGGGCAGGCTCGTGCGCTTGTGGGCGAGCTGGGTGAGGCGGACGTCCAGGGCCTGGAGATCGAGAAGGCGGATCTGGTCGGCGGGCGCGGCGTTTATTTGGGGGCTCCTATTTAGTGGTGGTGATGGGCGGACGACGCCGCGTGGGCGGTCCAGGGGTCGGTGACCGTACGCGAGACGTGGGTGCGCAGGCCCCAGCCGTGGCGGTCGGAGATCTCGTCGAGCTGGGCGGCGGCCTGCTCGGTCCAGGGCCACTCGGTGGCCCAGTGCGCGGCGTCGACCAGCGCGAGCGGGCTGTGCTGCTGTGCCTCGGAGGCGGGGTGGTGACGCAGGTCGGCGGTGACGTAGGCGTCGACGCCGGCGGCTCGTACCTCGTCGAAGAGGGAGTCGCCGGAGCCGCCGCAGACGGCGACGGTGCGGATCGTGCGCTGCGGGTCGCCGGCGACGCGGATGCCCTGCGCGGTGGCGGGCAGGCGCTTGGCGGCGCGCTCGGCGAAGTCGGCCAGGCTCATCGGCGGGTCGAGCTCGCAGATACGGCCCAGGCCGCGGCAGCCGGCGGGGTCACTCGGGTCGGGCACCAGGGGTGCGGTGACGCGCAGGTCGAGGGCGCCGGCGAGGGCGTCGGAGACGCCGGGGTCGGCGCGGTCGGCGTTGGTGTGCGCGACGTGCAGGGCGATGTCGTTCTTGATGAGGGTGTGCACGGCGCGGCCCTTGAACGTGGCGGCCGAGACCGTCGTCGTACCGCGCAGGTACAGCGGGTGGTGGGTGACGAGCAGGTCGGCGCCGAGCCGTACGGCCTCGTCGACGACTTCCTGAACGGGGTCGACGGCGAAGAGGACCCGGCCGACGGTGAGGTCGGGGTCGCCGCAGACCGTACCGACGGCGTCCCACTGCTCGGCCCGCTCCGGGGGCCAGAGGGCGTCGAGGGCGGCGATGACTTCAGACAGTACGGGCACGGGGAAAGGCTACCTGGCTCCCGTGCCCGTACGACTCTCGTTGTTCGCCCGATCCCGCGGGACCGGGTGCGGCGCCCTTCGCGGCCTCCTCGGCGGCCTTGCCGAAGTCCTTGCCGCCTTGCGCCACGGGCTTCGGGCCGCCCCGCCGTCCTTGCCCGCGCTCGCCGTGCCGTCATCGTCGTCGGACGAGCCGCAGGCGGCGAGCGTTGGTCAAGAGGGCCAGGTCAGCCACTCCTGCTGCCACTCAGGCTCGCCTTCCCTTGGTCAGCCGAATCGTACGAAGCACATCCAGCCACCGTTCCTCAGGCGAACCGGGCAGGCAACACCCTTACGCGTGAAGCGCCGGGGGTGGCGCAGTCGAGTTGCGACCGCGATAACTACGTTCTGTGCCGGAGGTGACGTTTCTCATGACGGTCTGTGCTCCCCACAGCGCCCAGAGCACCGCTCGAACCACCCCGAGCGCCCCGCCGGCCGACGTGCGGCGCCCGGCGTTCACCGTCACGGTGGACGGCTCGTACGCGGCCTGGCTGGCTCTCGGGCGTGGCACGGATGGCTGGTTTCCGGAGCGCTGGACCCTCGACGGCCCCGAGCCCTACGCCGTGTCCCTGCCCGGCAGCCAGCCGGAGGAGCCCGACAGCGAGGTCCTGCCCCTGACCGACGGCCGCGTGCTGATCCGGCGCCGCGTCGCCGACCGGTACGCGCTCTCGCTGCTCTACCCCACCGGCCCCGGCACCGGCGAACTGCCGCTGGGCGCGATCGAGTGCCCGCAGCTGTCCCTGCTGCCGCCCGCGCCCGACGGCTCCTGCGCCTACGCCCTCGTGAACGGCGAGCGGCAGACCACGCTGTGGCTGGTCTACGGCTGCGCGAGCGGGCCCGAGCTGCTGGCGAGGGTGCCGGGGCGGTGCGAGGGCGGCGCCTGGCTGGACCGCTCGGGAAGGCTGCTCGCGCTGGACCGGGAGCTGGAGGGGCTGACGAAGGCCGTCGTCGTCGACCTGGGGCGCGGCGGCGAGGTCAGCCCGCTGCTGCAGATCACCGAGAAGAGCAACGACCGGCTGCTGCTGGCCGAGCCGGACAGCGGTCTGCTGGTCGTGCGCTCCGACGCGCCCGGCGTCGACCGGCTGGGGTGGGGCGTGCTCGGCTCCGCCCGGCCGGTGCGCTTCCCGGAGTGCCTGCTGGTGCCGGACGCGACGCTGACGCCGTTCGCGGCCCAGCCGGGGCAGGGGCTGGCACCGGAGGCCAGCTCGGTGGCGTTCCGGATCGACCGGGAGCCGGCGGGCAGCTGGCTGGGCGTGTGGCGGCCGGCGAAGAAGCAGCTGCAGCAGTTCCAGGGGCCGGCCGGGTGGCTGGCGGGAGCGGGGCTGTGGACGGCGGACGGGGAGCTGAAGCTGCCGTTCGTGACGCCGGGCGTGCCGTGCGGGCTGGCGCGGCTGCGGCTGTCGGAGGACGGCGACGTCCTGGTGGCGGGGGCGGAGGGGGACGGGCGGGCGACGTCGTCCACGGCACTGCCCGTGGACGCCACGGACCCGGACGCGGAGATCGACGCGGAGATCGACGCGGAGACGGACGAGGAGGACGCGGCCGAAGGTGCGACGGCGGTTCCGCCGCCCCGGCCCGTACCGCTGCAGCAGGCGCCCTGCGCCCGTACGCCCTGACCACCCGTACGCCGCAACAACCGGACACACCTGCGAGTGCGAGTGGCTCGGTGATCAAGGTCCCGTTAGACTTGGGCGGGGGCCGCACAGCTGTACCGGGCGGGCACCCGGGTGAACCGAGGTGAGCGGAACGGTCATGCGTGGGAAGCGTGTTGACATCCGAGGTACATCCGGTGGTGTCTGCGCCGCCGTGCGCCACTGCTGTGGCCCCGACGCGCAGAGCACGCATCCCATCCGACGGAGTGACTTTCCCCATGCCCGATGCCCGAACCGACACGACCGAGGCGCGCCACCATGAGGCATCCGCCCAGGCCGCATCCGCCGGCAGCGGCAGGCACCGCGGTCCGGCGTCCCCGGACGAGAACCGCGCCCCCGCCCCCGGCAAGCACCGCCGCACCGACATCCGCTAGGCCGTAAGCACTACCGGGGCTTTGCCCCGGACCCCGGTCCTCAATCGCCGGACGGGCTGGTTCCGCCGAGCCCGTCCGGCCCGGGCCGCTTCACCCCCGCCCGAGCCCCAGCACCTCCGGCGCCGCGAAGCCCTCCCCCGCAGGCCGCCCCGCGAAGTACGGCGTCAGGGCCGCATCGAGCTCCTCCACCCCGAAGACCTCCCCCTTCGTGTCGAACTTCGCCGCCACCCTCGGCCGCTCCACCACCGCGACCATGCCGCCGTGCACCACGAACACCTGTCCGCTGACCCCGGCCGCCGGGGGTGAGGCGAGATAGGCCACGAGCGGCGAGACGTGCTCCGGTGCGAGTGGGTCGGCCCCGGTGTCCGCAGAGACGGCCGCGAAGACGTCCTCCGTCATCCGTGTCCGCGCCCGGGGACAGATCGCGTTCGCCGTGACCCCGTACTTGCGCAGGGCCGCGGCCGTGGAGGTGGTGAGCCCGACGATGCCGCCCTTGGCCGCCGCGTAGTTCGGCTGTCCGGCCGAGCCCGCCAGGAACGCCTCGGAGGAAGTGTTGACGATCCGTCCGTACACGGGGGCGCCGCCCGCCGCCTTGGAACGGTCGCGCCAGTGCGCGGCGGCGAAGCGGATCGTGTTGAAGTGGCCCTTCAGGTGCACACGGACGACGGAGTCCCACTCGTCCTCGGACATGGAGAAGACCATGCGGTCGCGCAGGATGCCGGCGTTGTTGACGAGGATGTCCAGCGAGCCGTATGTGCCGACGGCCAGTTGGACGAGCTCGCGGGCCTGGTCGAAGTCGGACACGTCGCCGAGGTGGGCCGTGGCCCGGCCGCCCGCGGCGCGGATCTGCGCGACGACGGCCTCGGCGGGTGCGGCGGAGGCCTCGCCGGTGCCGTCGCGGCCCGGCTGCCCGTAGTCGTTGACGACGACGTCGGCGCCGAGGCGGGCGAGTTCGAGGGCCTCGGCGCGGCCGAGGCCGCGCCCGGCGCCGGTGACGATCGCGGTCCTGCCGTGCAGCACGGTCCTCCGGCCCCCTGTCGTGTCGTGGTCCGCGGTCCGGCGGGCCGTCACATCGTGATCCAGGTACGGAGTGCCTCACCCGTGCGCATCTGGTCGATGGCGTCGTTGATGCGGGCGAGCGGGACACGGTGGGTGATCAGGCCCTCCAGGTCGACGCGGCCCGCCCGCCAGAGTGCGATGGTCCGTTCGTAGGAGCGCAGGACGTCGCCGCCGCCGTACAGCGAGGGCAGGATCTTCTTCTCGTCGAAGAACAACTCGAACATGTTGAGGCGCAAGTGGTCGTCCAGCGCCCCCGCCCCGACGACGCAGAGCGTGCCGCCGCGCCGGGTGGCCTCGTAGGCACTGCGGGCGGTGGCGGACCTGCCGACGACCTCGAAGACGTAGTCGAAACCCTCGCCGCCGGTGACGCGCCCGACGGCGTCCGCGAGGCCCTCGGGGGCGACGGCCTCGGTCGCCCCGAACCGCAGGGCGGCCTCGCGGCGGGGCGCGACGGGGTCGACGGCGACGATATGGGCGGCGCCCGAGACGCGGGCGCCCTGGATGGCGGCGATCCCGACGCCGCCGCAGCCGATGACGGCGACCGAGGAACCGGCGCTGACCCGCGCGGTGTTGAGGGCGGCGCCGAGGCCGGTGGTCACGCCGCAGCCCAGGAGCGCGGCGATCTCGTAGGGCACGTCGTCCGGGATAGGTACGGCGCAGCCTGCGCCGACGACGAGCTCCTCGGCGAAGGTGCCGGTGCCGGCGAAGCCGAAGAGGTCGGTGGTGCGGCGCCTGAAGTTGGGGGTGCCGGAGTTCATGAACCCGGCGAGGCAGAGCCGGCTCTGTCCGCGCCGGCAGGAGGGGCAGTCGCCGCAGGCGGGCAGCCAGCGGACGAGGACGCGGTCCCCCCGCTTGAGACGGGTGACGCCGTCGCCGACGTCGATGACATCGCCGGCGCCCTCGTGGCCGGGGACGAAGGGTGCGGGCTGCGGCAGGACGCCGGACATCGCGGAGAGGTCGGAATGGCACAGTCCGGCGGCCCGGACCCGGAGTCTGACCTTGCCCGGGCCCAGGCCCACGGCTTCGACGTCGTCGAGGACTTCGAGCTTGTCCTGGCCTGTCTCGTGCTGTACGGCGGCGCGCATGACGGTGCTCCCTTCGCGGGGGAAGCGGGCTGTGCCGGCTCAGCCGTGCTGAGGATCGAGCCGGCAGGTGTGTTCGACGACCGTGTCCATGAGCACCGGAGCTTCGTCGCGCTCGACGGCGGTGGCGGTCACCTGGATGCGGCCGGGGCCGAGGGCGTCCCGCCAGAGCCGTACGCGCAGGGTCTCGCCCGGGTGGACGACGCCGGCGAAGCGGGTGGTGTACGAGCGCACGCGGCTCACGTCGCCGCCGAAGGCGGTGTCGACGACGGCCTTGAGGACGATGCCGTAGGAGCACAGGCCGTGCAGGATCGGTCTGTCGAAGCCGGCGAGCTTGGCGAACTCCGGGTCGGCGTGCAGGGGGTTCCAGTCGCCGGAGAGGCGGTAGAGGAGGGCCTGGTCCTCGCGGGTGGGCCGGTCGACGGTGAAGTCGGGTGGGGTGGCGGGGGGCTCCAGGCGTTCGGTGGAGCCGCGTTCGCCGCCGAAGCCGCCTTCGCCCTTGACGAAGATCTCGCTGGTGCCGGTCCACAGCGGCCCGTCGCCGTCGGCGACGTCGGTGCGCAGCACGATGACGGCCGCCTTGCCCTTGTCGTACACGGCGGCGACGCGTGAGGTCTGGGTGGCGTCACAGGAGCGGACGGGGATGGGCCGGTGCAGGGTGACGGTCTGTCCGCCGTGCAGGACCGCCGCGAGGTCGACCTCGATGCCGGGTACGGAGAGGACGCCCGCCACGGCCCGGCCGCCGCCGGCGACCGTCGCGAAGCCGGGCAGGACATGGAGCCGGCTCTCCAGGGTGTAGCGGAGCTCGTCGGGGTCGGTGGCGGGGATGCCGGCGCCGATGCCCAGGTGGTAGAGCAGGATGTCCTTGTGGTCCCAGGCGAGGGGGAAGGTGCGCGGTGCGGCGGTCGTGGCCTTGGCGGGGTCGATGGGCATGGAGGTCCGTACTCCCGTCTGGCGAGGACTAGAACGCGTTCTACCCAATCGCCCATGTATAGCCGATGCCGCGGGACATGGGAAGAGAGGAGGAAGGCGCGGGTCCGACGCGGGGACATGGGCCGGGAGGCCGTGCGGGACAAATGTCACGGGTGACCCCGGACATTCGCATCTGCCCAGCTCAGCGCCGCGTTTCGTAGAGTCGGCAGCATGAAACACAGCATGGAGCGAACCCTCCGGCTCAAGACGCCGAACCGGCGGACGTTCATGCCCTGGCTGTTCATCCTCACCGGGGACGTGGTCGATCTCTTCCGGGGAAAGGTCGCGCTGCCGTGGCTCGCGGGCACCGGGGTGGCGGTGTTCATCGCGCTGTATCTCGCCACGGTCTTCACCGGACTCGACGAGCACCGCCGCAAGACCACCGCCCCGCTGATCGCCCTGGGCGCGCTGACCGCCCTGACCTACGCGCTGTCCATCGGGTACGGCGGCGACTGGATGCTGTGCTTCCCGCTGCTGTCGCTGGCGGCGGGGGTCGCACTGCGGGACAGGGGCCGCTGGCTCTCCATCGCGATGGGCGTCTTCGGCGTCACGGTCGGGGTCGTCCTCTCCGTCCGGAGCGGCGCGGAGAACGTCCTGGCCATCGCCTGGGGCACCTCGCTGTCCGGGCTCGTCGCGGCCGCCATCCTCAACCTCTCCGAGGCGGTCGCCCAGCTCCGCGCCACGCGCGAGCAGCTGGCACACGCCGCCGTGGAGCGCGAGCGCCTGCGCTTCTCGCGCGACCTGCACGACCTGCTCGGCCACACGATGTCCGTGATCGTGGTCAAGGCGGAGGCCGTACGCCGGCTGGCGCCGCGCAACCTGGACGCGGCGCTGGGTCAGGCCGCCGACATCGAGGCCGTGGGCCGCCAGGCCCTCACCGAGATCCGCGAGGCCGTGACCGGCTACCGCGAGGGCAGCCTGGCCACCGAGCTCGACCGCGCCCGGTCCCTGCTCGACGCCTCCGGCATCGCCGCGGACATCCGTCAGTCCGGGCCCCCGCTGCCGCCCCAGACGGCAGCACTGCTGGGGTGGGTGGTGCGCGAGGGGGTCACCAACGTCGTACGGCACAGCGGGGCGCAGCGGTGCGCCGTCGAGGTGCGGGGGGAGCCGGACCGGGTGCATCTGGAGATCACCGACGACGGGCGCGGCGTAGGGTCGGAGCCGGCTGCGGTGCCCGGCACCGGCGGCAACGGGCTCAAGGGCCTGACCGAGCGACTGGCCGCCGCGGGCGGCTCCCTGACGTCCGGCCCGGACGGGCGGCGCGGTTTCCGCCTCGTGGCGGAACTGCCGGTGGACGAGAACGACGAGGAGGAGCGGGCCGCGTGAGCAGCGAACTGATCAAGGTACTGCTGGCGGAGGACCAGGGGATGATGCGGGGCGCGCTCGCGCTGCTGCTCGGCCTGGAGGACGACATCGAGATCGTCGCCCAGGTGGGCGACGGCGACGACATCCTGCCCCAAGCCCTTGAGGTCCGGCCCGACATCGCTCTCCTGGACATCGAACTCCCCGGCCGCAGCGGCCTGGACGCCGCCGCCAAGCTGCGGACGCGGCTGCCGGAGTGCCGGGTGCTGATACTCACCACGTTCGGCCGTCCCGGTTATCTGCGCCGCGCCATGGAAGCGGGTGCGTCGGGCTTCCTGGTCAAGGACGGCCCGGTCGAGGACCTCGCGGCCGCGATCCGCCGTGTCCTGGCCGGCGAACGCGTCATCGACCCGGCCCTGGCCGCCGCCGCCCTCAGCGCCGGCCCCAACCCCCTCACCCAGCGCGAACGCGACGTCCTCACCGCAGCCGTCGACGGCGCCACCGTCGCCGACATCGCCGCCAAGGTCCACCTCTCCCCCGCGACCGTCCGCAACTACCTCTCGGCGGCCATCGGCAAGACCCAGACCCGCAACCGCATGGAGGCGGTGCGGGCGGCACGGCAGAACGGGTGGCTGTAGGGGCGCCGGTCCGGCCCGCCGCCCCGCCCCCGGGTCGTGCGGGCCCGTACGGCAGCATGGGTGGGGTACGTGACCAGCCAGTCGTCACCGGAGGACAGGACAGCCATGGCGCCCAAGCAGGGGATACTCGCCGCCTTCGAGGCGGCGAAGGGGTTCATGCCGGTGGAGGAGGGGCTCGCCCTCTATGCGGCGGCCGAGGAGGCGGGGCGGCTGGGGTTGCCGTCGGTGGAGGTGGGGACGTACTGCGGGCGGTCGACGATTCTGCTGGCCGGGGCGGCCCGGGAGGCGGGCGTGGTCGTGGTGACCGTCGACCACCACCGGGGCAGCGAGGAGCAGCAGCCGGGGTGGGAGTACCACGACCCGTCCGTCGTGGACGACGCGCCGGGCGTGGGGCGGATGGACACGTTGCCGACGTTCCGGCGGACGCTGTACCGGGCCGGGCTGGAGGAGCACGTCATCGCTGTCGTCGGACGGTCGCCGCAGGTGGCGAAGGTCTGGGGGCGCCCCGTCGGGCTGGTGTTCATCGACGGCGGGCACACCGACGAGCACGCGAACGCCGATTACGAGGGGTGGGCTCCGCACCTCGCGCCCGAGGGGCTGCTCGTCATCCACGACGTCTTCCCCGATCCGGCCGACGGCGGGCAGGCCCCGTACCGCGTGTACCTCAGGGCCCTGGCGTCAGGGGCGTTCACCGAGGTCTCTGTGACGCACTCGCTGCGCGTACTGCGGCGTACAGGTCTCGGAATCTGAGCGGCAGCGCTAGCATCGCCCGCGTGTCCAACGGCAGCGGTTCCCAGATGACCCCACGACTCGTCGCCGGGGCGGCAGCGCTGTTCCTGGCGGCCGGGCTGGCGGGCTGCTCGGGTGACGCGGACGACGACGGGGGCCGGCCGTCCCCGTCCGCCGCGTCGTCCTCCGGCACGGCGCGCCCGGCGCCCCGGCCCCAGCCGTCGGAACCGCCGGCCCCCGGCACCCCCTCGGCGGCGGAACCCGCGCAGCCCACGCAGGCCGCGCCCCAGGACGCCGCCGCCCCCGCCGCGGACGGGCCCCTCAAGGGCAAGGTCGTCGTCGTCGATCCGGGCCACAACATCCACAACGCCGAGCACACCGCCGAGATCAACCGTCAGGTCGACATCGGCACGGGCCACAAGGAATGCGACACCACCGGCACCGAAACCAACTCCGGTTACGCCGAGGCCGCCTTCAGCCTCGATGTGGCGCACCGGCTCCGGACGATCCTGCAGGCGCAGGGCGCCAAAGTGGTGCTGACCCACGACGGGGACCGGCAGTACGGGCCGTGCGTGACCGAACGGGCCGAGATCGGCAACAAGGCGCACGGCGACGCCGCGGTGTCCGTTCACGCGGACGGGGCGGGCGAGGGTGACCGCGGCTTCCATGTGATCCTGCCCGCATCCGTGCGCGGCGGACAGGCGGACACCTCGGCCATCACCGGGCCGTCGAAGGAACTGGGAGCGCGCATCGCGGGGAACTTCGTACGCGCCACCGGCAGCGCCCCGTCCAATTACATCGGCAAGGGCACGGGCCTCGACACTCGCGGTGATCTCGGCGGGCTCAATCTCTCGACGATTCCCAAGGTTTTCATCGAATGCGGCAATATGCGCGACGCGCAGGACGCGGCGCGGCTCACCGACGCGGCATGGCGCGAGAAGGCGGCGCAGGGAATCGCGGACGGCATCAAGGACTTCCTGCGCGGGTAAGTACCGGCAGGCCACCGGGCGTGTCACGAGGGTGATACGAAGGGGACGCCCTGGCTGCTCAGGCGATAGGTTCCCCGTACGATGGGTGGCCGCCACCCCCGCGCCCTCGCGCCCCCGGCATGCTCGCGTACCGGCGACAGCGACAAATTACCGACAGCACCGACAAGCACTGACAAAGGATTTCAGGTGAACATCCGCTCCCTCACTCGAGGCGACGGCGTGGTGATCGGAGCAGCGGTGTTGCTGTTCATCGCCTCGTTCCTCAGCTTCCGTTCTTACGACTGCGGGTCGGCGATCAACTGCCCCAAGGAGCCGATCGGCTGGAAGCCCGAACTCTTCCCCGTACTGCCGTCGATCTTCCTCGCCGGGATCGTCGCCGCCGCGCTCGTCATCGCCGCCCGCTTCCAGCCCGAGGGGCGCAAGCTCATCGGCCTGGGCCTCGACCAGTGGGGCATGGCGCTCGCCGTGTTCGCCGCCTGGTCCTCGCTGTGGACGATCTTCGGCGGTCCGGACGTGGACCAGATCTCGCCCGGCGTCGGCCAGATCCTGGGCCTGATCGCGAACCTGGTGCTCGCCGTGGTGGTCGCGCTCACGCCGCGCACCCCGGCGCTCAAGGCCCCGCTGATGGGCGCCCCGCGCCCCGCCCCCGCGCAGCCGTACGGCGGCATGGCTCCCGACCAGGGCTACGGCTACCCGGGTCCGGGCGGCATGCAGCCCGGCGCCGGCCCGTCCCCGTACGGTGCCCAGACCCCGCAGCCGTACGCCGGCCAGGCGGGCCCGACGCAGGTCCAGCCCCAGCCGGGCGCCGGAGCGGCCGCGCCGCAGCCCGCCGCGGCGGGTCAGCCGGCGGCCGGTCAGCCGGTCGCGGGTCAGCCTGCCGCGGCCGGCGGGGGCGAGTTCGCCCCGTTCTGGTTCGCGGTGCCGGTCAACCGTCCGCTGTTCGCGGAGGACGGCTCGCCCAGCCAGATCGCCGAGCTCGCGCCCGGCACCTGGTACCTGGCGGTCGACCAGCGCGGTCCGGCGCTCGTCGCGCAGACGCAGGACGGCCGCCGCGGCCTTCTGCAGGACACCACGGGGATCCAGCGCGGCTGAGCCCCGCTTCCTTCCCATGCGGCGGCCCGCCGGGTTCATCCCGGCGGGCCGCCGTCTTGTTGCCGCACGCCCGGCGGGCCTACCCTCCACTGGCTGACATAGCGTCAGATGACTGCGGGAGGTCCCATGCGGCTCGGTCTCGCCCTCGGCTACTGGGGCCGCCGGCCCGGCCCGCGCGACCTCGCGCTCGCCCGGCAGGCCGAGCGGCTCGGCTACCACTCCGTGTGGACCTCCGAGTCATGGGGCTCCGACGCCTTCACCCCGCTGGCCTGGATCGCCGCCCACACCAGCCGCATCCGGCTCGGCACGGCCGTGGCCCAGATGGCGGCCCGCTCGCCCACCGCCACGGCCATGCACGCCCTGACCCTCGACCACCTCTCCGGCGGCCGCGTCCTGCTCGGGCTGGGCCTGTCGGGGCCTCAGGTCGTGGAGGGGTGGTACGGGCGCCCGTTCCCGCAGAGCCCGCTGACCGCGACCCGCGAATACGTGGACGTGGTCCGGCAGGTGCTGCGCCGGGACGCACCCGTCGTCCTCGACGGGCGCTTCCACTCCCTCCCCTACACCGGGCCCGGCGCCACCGGGCTCGGCAAGCCGCTCAGGTCCATGACGCACCCCCTGCGCCCCGGCCTGCCCGTCCTGCTCGGCGCCGAGGGGCCCCGCAACGTCGCCCAGACCGCCCGCATCGCCGACGGCTGGCTGCCCCTGTACTGGTCGCCGACGCGTACGGACCTGTACGCCGCGGCCCTCGACGGCACCCCCGAGGGCTTCATGGTCGCGCCCATGGCCCAGGCGCGCGTCTGCTCCGACCTCGCGGAGGGCCTGCGCCCGGTGAAGACGATGCTGGCCCTCTACATCGGCGGCATGGGCCACGCCGCCCGCAACTTCCACGCCGACCTCATGGGGCGCATGGGATACGAGGAGGAGGCGCGGCGCGTCCAGGAGCTGTTCCTGTCCGGGCGGCGGGACGAGGCCGTCGCGGCCGTACCCGACGCCTTCGCCGACGAGATATCCCTGGTGGGCCCGCGCGAGCGCATCGCCGAGCGGTTGGAGCTCTGGCGCGCGGGGCCGGTCACCGACCTCCTTCTCACCGCCCCCGACCCCGGCACGCTGCGTCTGCTCGCCGGGCTCAACGCCTGACCCCCGGCCGGCCTCTCAGCGCTTCGCGGGCCTGCCCTTGCCGAACAACCAGACGTCGAAGACGTCACCGACGTCGCCCGCGTCCTCGCAGAAGTCGACGAACCCCTCCGTGTCGACGTTCTGGTACCGGTACTGCGCGGCCCACCCGCGGACGAGGCGGAAAAACTCGCGGTCCCCGAGCTTCTCGCGGAGCTTGTGCAGCACCATGGCCCCGCGGCCGTAGACAGGCAGCCCGGAGACCGTCTCCGGCCCCGGGCCGGCCGGCGGGAAGTCCCAGATGGTCTTCCCGCCCTCGCCCTTGCTCTCCGGGTCCCTGCCGTCGTAGTAGTCGTCGAAGATCTGCCGCACGGAACGCCCGCCGCTCCTCTCCTCCCACATCCACTCGGCGTACTGCGCGAAGCCCTCGCTCAGCCACATGTCCTTCCAGGTGCGGGGCGTGAGGGAGTTGCCGAACCACTGGTGCGCCAGCTCGTGCACCACGAGCCTGTCGCTGGGCGCGGCGTGGAAGTAGGGCTTGGGCTGGGTCTCCAGTTCGTAGCCGACCTCCGGGTTGCGGTCGATGACCGCGCCCGTGGACGAGAACGGGTACGGGCCGAACAGGCCGCCCGCCCAGTCGAGGACCTCCGGCACCAGCTTCGCCACCTTCGCCGCCGCCTCGGACTCCCCGGGGTGGGCGGCGATGTACACGGGCAGGCCGCTGGGCGTCTTCGAGGTCGTCACCTTGAACTCCCCCACGGCGACGACGGCCAGATAGCTCGCCATCGGCTCGCCGCTGTGCCAGGTGTAGGTGGTGCGCCGGGCCCCTGCCGGGCCCTTGTCCTCCGTGCGCTTCAGCTCGCCGTTGGCCACGGCCGTGAAGCCCTTCGGCACCGTCACCGCGATGTCGTAGGCGGCCTTGTCGGAGGGGTGGTGGTTGCCGGGGAACCAGGCCATCGACCCCGCCGGTTCGCCCAGTCCCACCGCCCCGTGGTCCGTCTCGACCCAGCCCTCCGTGGACCCGTCCGCGTCCTTGACCGCCTGCGGCTGCCCGTCGTAGACGATCGTCGTCTCGAACCAGCGGTACTTGTCGACCGGCTTGTCCAGCTCGACCGTCAGCTCGGTGCCCTTGCGGGACGTACGGACCGGCTCCCCGTCGACGCGGGCGCTGCGCACGTCCAGGCCCTTGAGGTCGAGGTTGAACGCGCTGAGCTTCTCCGTGGCCCGGGCGCGGATGACGGCGGTGCCGGAGAGGTGGTTGCCCTCGGGCTCGTAGTCGAGCGTCAGGCCGTAGTGGCTGACGTGATAACCGTCGTTGCCCAGGCCCGGGAAGAGCGGGTCGTTGACACCCGCCGCCCCCGGCCGGGCCATCGGGGCCGTGCCGCCGCCGCACGCCGTGACGAGCACGAGCAGGGCGGCGGGCAGCAGCACGCGCCGCGACGACCGGAGGTGACCGGTTCTCATCAGAAGCTTGCCCGCTCCAGCCACAAGTCGAGCACTTCGCGGTCACCGAGGACCTCGACCCGGTCGCTGTCGGCAGGCGAACGCCGGTAGAAGACCCGCAGCACGTCGGTCAGCGGGCCGCGCACCGCGACGGCCGCCTTCTCATGGGCACGGCGCCACTGGACCGTCTCCCCGGTGGCGTCGATGAACCACTCGGCGTTCAGCTCCGCAGCGGTGTCGGTCGCGTGCAGGTGCAGCGTGCGGCCCGGGCCGGTGAGCTCGCCGTACACCGGCTTGTACGCAATGGCCTGCGGGGACGTGACGAGCTCCAGCCACTCGTCGATGCAGTCGGCGGCGACGGCCGGGTCGAGGGTGTAGTCGGCGCCGGCGGCCGCGAAGACGTCGGCGCGGTGCATCGCCGTCTCATGCGTCATACGGCGGGCCCAGAACGACGCCTTGTGCTCGGCACCGAAGGTCCACACCTCGGCGTCGGGCCCCGCCTCCCGCAGAGTCTCCGACAGCTTCAGCGCGCCCTCGGCCAGCCGGGCGTCGAGGGCGGCGATGTCGTAGTTCTCCGCCCCGCCCGTCCCCGCCGTCTCGTCGGTCGGAACCGTGAACTCCTTGACCCGGTTGCGGACGATCTCCTCGACGCCCCGGTGCGCGCTGGAGACGTGCAGCACGAGCTGGGCGAGGGTCCAGTCGGGGCAGGTGGGGACGGTGGCGGAGGGGTCGGCGCCGCGCAGCGCTGCGCGGAGGAGGTCGGTCTGGGTGACGATCTCGGCGCAGTAACGGTCATGTGGCAGCAAGGTCATGACGCCACTTTAGGTTGCGGGGCCGGGCCTGTTCGAAAGTTTTGTCCCCACCCCGCCCCTTCCCGTAACCGGGGGCTCCGCCCCCGGACCCCCGGTCCTCAAACGCCGGACGGGCTGCTGTGCTGTGAGGACGCCGCGCGCAGCGCGGTCCGGGGCGGGGCCCCGGGTCACTGCCTCGCGCAGTCGCAGTCCGGGCCCAGCCCCACCACCGGCAGGCGCTCACCGCCGAAGACCGCCGTGGTGGCCTCGTCGCCGCCGAGCGCCGCGGCGGCCAGCAGCAGGGAGCCGGCCGTCCAGGTGGTGAGCTCCTCCGGCCAGACCGCCTTGTCCTCGAAGACGTAACCGGTCCAGTACATGCCGTTCTCGGCGCGCAGGTGCTGGATCCACTGGAGGATCTCCACCGCGCGGTCGGACTCGCCCATCACCCAAAGGGCCAGCGCCAGTTCACAGCTCTCGCCGCCCGTGACCCAGGGGTTGGGCAGCACGCAGCGCACCCCGAGCCCGGGCACGACGAAGGCGTCCCAGTGCCGTTCGATGCGCTCCTTGGCGGCCGCGCCGGTGACGGCGCCGCCCAGCACGGGGTAGTACCAGTCCATGGAGTAGCGGCTCTTGTCCAGGAACCGCTCCGGGTGATGGCGTATCGCGTGGGCCAGCAGGCCGGCGGCCAGCTCCCAGTCGGGCTGTGGCTCCTCGCGGTGCTCGGCGATGGCCAGGGCGCAGCGCAGCGCCTGGTGGATGGAGGAGCAGCCGGTGAGCAGGGCGTCGGTGACGTCCGTGTCGCCGTTCTCCGGCGACTCCCGCTTCCAGCCGATCTGGCCGCCGGGCTGCTGCAGTTGCAGGACGAACTCGACGGCGGCGAAGACGGTCGGCCACATGCGGTCGAGGAAGGCGTCGTCGCCGGTGGAGAGGTAGTGGTGCCAGAAGCCGACGGCGGCGTAGGCGACGAAGTTGGTCTCGCGGGCCCGGTCGGTGGGCCGGCCCGCGTCGCCGTCGGCGTACGCGGCGTACCAGGAACCGTCGGGGTTCTGGTGGCCGGCGAGCCAGCGGTACGCGGCCTCGGCGCGCTCGTGTTCACCCGCGGCGTCCAGGGCCATGGCGGACTCGACGTGGTCCCAGGGATCGAGGTGGTGACCACGGAACCACGGTATGGCGCCGTCGGCGCGCTGGACGGCGGCGATGCCCGCAACGGTCTGCTCGGCCTGTTCGACGGTGAGCACCCCGGGCAGGACGAGGCGTTCGGTGCGGCCGGAGCCCCGGCTGAAAGCGGTCATTCGGCGGCCGCCCGGGCTGTCGGGGCCACGGTGGCGGGGAGGTGCGGCTTGGTCGCGTACGCCACGAAGCTCTTGCCGATGACCGGGTTGAGGAGCTGCTCGGCGAGGCGCGTGGCCTTGGGCTTCTTCATGATGTCCCAGACGAGCAGCTTGTGGTACGCGCGGACGGGCAGCGCCTTTTCGTTGCCCACCCCGAAGGCGCACTTGAGCCACCAGTAGGGGCTGTGGAGGCCGTGGGCGTGGTGGGTGCCGTAGGGCTTGAGGCCGGCTTCCCGCATTTTGTTCAGCAGTTCGTCGGCCTTGTAGATGCGGATGTGACCGCCCTCGACCTCGTGGTACTCGTCGCTGAGCGCCCAGCACACCTTCTCCGGCCCGTAGCGGGGGACGGTGACCGCTATGCGGCCGCCGGGCCTGAGGACGCGCACCATTTCGGCGAGGACGCCCTTGTCGTCCGGAATGTGCTCCATGACCTCGGAGATGATGACGACATCGAAGCTGTCGTCGGGAAACGGCAGTGCGAGCGCGTCGCCCTCCATGGCGGTGGCGGTGGCCCCCTCCGGGGCCTCGCCGGCCTCCTTCATGGCGGCGAACCACTTGGCGACCTCGCGGATCTCCGCACCGTTGCGGTCGAGGGCGACGACCTGGGCGCCGCGCCGGTAGCACTCGAAGGCGTGCCGCCCCGCGCCGCACCCCAGATCGAGGACGCGGTCGCCTGCGGCGAGCGGGAAGCGGGAGAAATCGACGGTCAGCACGTTTTTGCTTTCGTCCGGCGGGACAGGTCGGGGTGCGGCGCCAGCCGCGTGGGGTGGGTCGCTGCCTCGGCCGGCGGAAAAGGAGGCCCGTCCGGCGACCGAGGACTTGGGGGCACCTCCCGGCGGTGGCCGGGGGAGGTGAAAGGGCGGAAAGGGGAACAGTCCGTGCCGGCCACTAGCCGCGCCTGCCGGCCGGCCGCATGGCACCGGCTCGGGCCATCGCCTCACGGTAGTGCTCGGCCGTCCCGATCGCCGCCTGGTGCCAGGTGAACTTGGCGAGTACGCGCTGCCGGCCCGCTGCACCCAGGCGCCGGCGCAGGTCCGCGTCACCGAGCAGCCGGGACAGCGCGGCGGCCAGCGCGTCCGCGTCCCCCGGCGGGACGGCGAGACACGTCTCGCCGTCGGGCCCGGCGACCTCGGGGATGGCGCCTCCGGTGGTGGCCACCAGCGGGGTGCCCGTGGCCATGGCCTCGGCCGCCGGCAGGGAGAAGCCCTCGTACAGGGACGGCACGCAGGCGATCTGGGCCGAGCGGACCAGGCCGACGAGTTCGGGGTCCGTGATGCCCTTGACGAACTCGACGGCACCTTCGAGCCCGTGCCGCTTGATGGCAGTGGCGACCGGCCCGTTCTCGGCACGCTTGCCGACGACGACGAGGTGGGCGCCGGGGTTGCCGGCGGCCCGGACGCGGGCCAGCGCCTCCACGAGGTGGACGAGGCCCTTGAGGGGGACGTCGGCGCTGGAGGTGGTGACGATCCGGCCGGGTATCTCCGCGACGGCGGGGTCCGGCGAGAAGAGGCCGGTGTCGGCGCCGATGTGGACGACGTGAATACGGCCGGGACGCACCCCCAGGTGGTCGACGATCTCCTGCCGGGAGGATCCGGAGACCGTGAGCACGGACGGCAGCCGCCGGGCGACGCGCTTCTGCATCCGCGTGAACCCGTACCAGCGGCGCACGGAGGCGCGGCGCTTCCAGTCCTGCGCCGCGTCCAGCTCCAGCTGCCGGTCGACGGTGATGGGGTGGTGGATGGTGGTCACCAGGGGGGCGCCGAGGACGCCGGGCCCGCCGAGGAGCCCGTAGCCGAGGGTCTGGTTGTCGTGGACGACGTCGAAGTCGCCGCGGCGCGCGGCGAGGTGGCGGCGGGCGCGCAGCGAGAACGTCAGCGGCTCGGGGAAGCCGCCGGTCCACATCGTGCCGACCTCCAGCGCGTCGATCCAGTCGCGGAACTCCTCGCGCCTGGGGGTTCGGAAGGGGTCGGGCTGGCGGTAGAGGTCGAGGCTGGGCAGCTCGGTCAGCCGCACGCCGCCGGCCGCACTCCGCGGCACGCCGCTTCTCGCGTAGCCGCTGCGCACGTACTCCCCGTCCTCCCCGTCCTCCCCACCCTTCATGTCGTCCCCGCCCTTCACGTCGTCCAGGACGGGGTAGGGCTGGGCGCCGATGACCTCGACGGAGTGGCCGAGGCGGGCGAGTTCCCGGGAGAGGTGGCGTACATATACGCCCTGACCGCCACAGAAGGGGTTGCCCTTGTAGGTGAGCAGCGCGATGCGCAACGGACGGTCGTCGCCACCCCTGTCCCGGAGGCTGCTGCGGTCTCGCGTAAGCGATGCCTCCGTGGCCTCAGCGGTCACTCCGGCCTCCTTCTCACTGGCTGTTCCGCCGGAGCGTAACGGGTCGCGCTAATCTAGAACAAGTTTCAGACCGGGTCGTCAGAGGCTTGAATCTACCGGCATGTCAGAGGGCCGAAACAGCCGTGCCGGGTGATTCGCGCCACCAACCCGACCCCTGCCATGCTGTGCCGTCCGGGCCGCACAGGCGCCGCTGGATGGAACGCCACGGAATGGGACATACGGACATATGACGACGGAACCCAAGTCGGCCATGGCATCTGTCGCACCCCTGACCCCCGCCGCGCCCTTGACGGCACGTCAGGAGGACCGGCGCCGCCGCATTCTGCACGCCACGACCCGGCTGGCGTGCCGCGGCGGCTTCGACGCCGTGCAGATGCGGGAGGTCGCCGAGTCCTCCAGCGTCGCGCTCGGCACCCTCTACCGCTACTTCCCCTCGAAGATCCATCTGCTGGTCGCCACCATGCAGGACCAGCTGGAGCACCTCCACGAGACGCTGCGCAAGCGCCCGCCGACCGACGAGAACCCGGCGGCCCGCGTGGCCCAGACCCTGATGCGGGCATTCCGCGCGATGCAGCGCGAGCCGCACCTGGCCGACGCGATGGTGCGCGCCCTGACCTTCGCCGACCGCTCGGTGAGCGCCGAGGTCGACACGGTCTCCCGGCTCACCACGGCGATCATCCTCGACGCCATGGGCCCGGCGGGCCCGCCCACCCCCGAGCAGTTGTCGGCCGTACGCGTCATCGAGCACACCTGGCACTCCGCCCTGATCACCTGGCTGTCGGGACGGGCGTCCATCGCCCAGGTGAAGATCGACATCGAGACGGTCTGCGGACTCATCGGCCGCCCGCCGACGGCCGCCGGCGCATGCCGGTAGGAGAGGGTCAGTAGGGCGCAAGGCACCCGCAGCCGAGGCGGGCGCGGCGGTCCTCCCACGTCGTTGCGCCCCCCGTGGACGGGGTATCCGCCCCCCTGACAGTGGGCGGCGCCGGTATGAATTTATCGACGTGCCCGAGGTGGTTCGCTACACGGAGCGGGGAGATACACACGTGACCCGAGTTCTACTGATACACGACACCTATCTACTGCGCATGGCTCTGGCGGTACTGATCGGCAGAGAGCCGGACCTGGAGGTGTCCTCGGCCTCCTGGCCCGGCGCCCTCGCGACGTCCCGGGCCCTGCGGCCCGATGTGTGCGTGGTGGACATGGACAGCCCGCACGCGGGCGAGGAATGCGGTATCGGGGAACTGGGGAGCCGATGTCGTGACGACGGCGGGCCCACCGCGCTGCTCGCGCTGGCGACCACCGGGCGTCCCGGGCCGCTGCGCCGGGCCTACGAGGTCGGAGCGTTGGGGTACTTGAGCAAAAACGCTTCGCCGGACCGGCTCGTCGAGGGCATACGGCATGTGGCGAAGGGGGAACGCTACATCGACGAGTCGCTCGGCTTCGGCTTCCTCCAGGCGGCCGAGATACCGCTGACCCGCCGAGAGTTAAGCGTGCTGTCACTCGCGGCCGAGGGTGCCTCCGTCGGCGAGATCGCCCGGAGCCTGCACCTGTCCAACGGGACCGTGCGCAATTACATGGCCGCGATCAACCGCAAGACCGGGGCCCGCAACCGTGTCGACGCGATCCGCATCTCGCGCGTGGCGGGGTGGGTGTGAGAGGCCGGGTGGGGGTGGGTGCGAGAGGCCGGGTGGGTGAGGAGGGTCGGCCGGCTGTGAGCACTGCGCGCCCTGCGCGCCCGTCTGCGCGCCCGTCTGCGCGCCCATGAGGTCCCGGTAGAGCGCCGAACGCGCCGGGAGGTCCCGGTGCGTTCCGGCGACGGTGCCGGGCCCGTCCATGACCAGTACGCGATCCGCGCGCCGGGCCGAACCCGCGCGGTGAGCGATCACGACGAGAGTGCCGCCGGGACGCGCCGCGAAGGCGCGCTCGGCGCGCGCCTCGGCGGCCGGGTCGAGATGGCAGGCCGCTTCGTCGAGCAGCGCCACGCGGGCCGGTGAGAGATACGCGCGGACCAGCGCGATCAGCTGCCGCTCCCCCGCCGACAGCTCGCCCGGCACGACGGTTGCGTCCAGTCCGCCGCCGCCCAGTCGCCGTACGAGCCCGCCGGCGCCGATCGCCTCGGCGGCGGCCATGACCTCATGGTCGGGGACAGGGCCTTCGCGCAGGTAACGGAAGTTGTCGCCGAGGGTGCCGGAGAAGACGTACGCCTCCTGCGGGATCAGCACCCGCCGCCCCACCGCACCTCCGTCCCGGGCCGCCACCCCGCCCACGGCCACCTCGCCGGCCCACGGCTCCAGCAGCCCCGCGATCAGCCCGGCCAACGTCGACTTCCCCACGCCGCTGGGCCCGACGACCGCCAGGTGCGTGCCGGCCGGGAGGGTCAGGTCCAGCTCCCGCACGACGGGCTCGGCGTGCGCGCCATACCCGAAGGTGACACCGCGCAGCTCCACGGCGAGGGCGGGGGTGACGGGGGCCGAGGCCATCCTGGCGGGGGCCGGGGGCGCGAAGTCGGTCCGGGCCGGTACCTGGGCCGGGTGGGCGGGAAGTTGCGAACCGGAGGCTGGGCCAGAACCCCGGGCCGGGGCCGAGGTGTCGGGCGGGGCCGGGGCCTCAGCTGGGGCCTCGGACGGGGCCGGGGACGAGGTGTCGGGCGGGGCCGGGGCCTTGGCTGGGGGCGCAGCCTGGGGCGGGGCCGGTGTCCCGGCCAAGTGCGGGGCCGAGTGCGAGCCGGGGGCTCGACACGAACCCCGGGCCGGGGACGAGGTGTCGGGCGGGGCCGGGGCCTCGGACGGGGCCTCGGCCGGGGGCGCAGCCTGGGGCGGGGCCGGTGTCCCGGCCAAGTGCGGGGCCGAGTGCGAGCCGGGGGCTCGACACGAACCCCGGGCCGGGTCCGACGCCTCGGCGGGGGACGGGGGCGGGGCGGTCAGGCGGCGTACCACCACGGCCAGGCGGGCGCCGCTCGCTCCCAGGCCGTGGATGAGGCTCTGCAGGGCGGGGAGCAGGGACTGCGTCAGATACGTGAGGGCTCCCACGAGCGCGCCCGGTGAGACGCCGTGGTCCAGGAGCCACGGTGCGGCCGCCAGGAGCGGGACGACGGGGAAGCGGCCCGCGACGGCCAGCGCCCCGACGCGTACGACCGACCAGCGGGCGAGAGCGTTCGCAGTACGCAGCTCGGCATCGACGAGAGCGCCCGTCTCCGCGCGGGCCCGCTGCTCGGCCCCGCTCGCGGCGATGTCGCGCAGGCCGGCGCAGACCTCGCCCAGCGACTGCGCCACGGCCTCGTCGGCGGCCAGGAACGCCTCCTGGCGGCGGGCCATCGGCCGAAGCGTCGCGAGGAACAGCACCAGGCCGAGCACGAGCGGCGGCACGACGACCGCCAACAGCACGGGAGCCAGCAGGAAGAGCCCCACCAGGGCTCCGGCGGCCGTGAAGACGAAGGAGCGCGCCACCATCACCAGGCCCGCGAACGCGTCGCGGGCGATCTCCACTTGATGCGTGAGCCGGGACACCGCCGCGCTGTCGCCGTCCCGCAGGGCCTGCGTCACCACGCGCCGCACAAGGGCGTCGCGGAACGGTTCCACGAGCGCGGCCACGCCCCCGTACGTCCGTCCGGTGCCGTAGGCCCCGATCACCAGGGCGACGGCCGCGACCGCCAGCCAGCCGAGCCCCGTCACCGCGTGCCCCGCCAGGAACCCGGCGTCCAGCGCCCGCGCGAGGGCGTACCCGGTGGCGAAGGTCTGCACGGCCTCGACGGCCGACCACGCGGCGAGCCCCACGAGCACGCGCCGGCGCCGCAGCAGAAACGTCAGCCCTTGGCGGAAGCCGGCCGGTGCCGGTGCCGCGGCCACTGCCGGTGTGGCGGCTGGGGTCATGACGGCCTCCTCGGCCACTCGCGGTCCGCGGCGGGCGCCGCCGGGGGCGTCCGGTTCCGGCCGGCACGGCACCGCCGGAACCCGCCGCGGAACGACTCGCCCTCGCGGCGGTGAAAACTTCGCGGCCCGCCCGGCCAAGGCACCGGCCTCCACCACGCCCGATCGGCACGGCACCGCCGGAACGCGCCGGCGCACGACACACCGTCGCGGCGGTGAGAACCTCGCGGCCCGCCCGGCCAAGGCACCGACCCCCACCCGTTCCAGCCGGCACGGCACCGCCGGAACCCGCCGGCGCACGACACGCCCTCGCGGCGGTCAAAACCTCGCGGCCCGCCCGGCCAAGGCACCGACCCCCACCCCACCCGATCGGCACGGCACCGCCAGGCCGCACCGGCGCACGACACACCGTCGCGGCGGTGAGAACCTCCCCGCTCCCGCCGGCAGCGGCCGGCGCCGTGAGCAGTCGCTGTCCGCCGGCCGACTGCGGGCGGTGCGGCTCGCCGGGGTGGCCGGGCGGGCGTCGTGTTCGGCGGCGTCATTCGTCGAACACCGCCCGGTATTCGGGGAGTCGCCAGAGTTCGTCGTGGGGGCCCACGGCCCGGATGCGGCCGGCGTCGAGCCAGGCGACGCGGTCGGCGCGGGCCGCCGTCGACGGGCGGTGGGCGACGATGATGCGGGTGCGGGCGGCGACGTCGTGCAGGAGGGCCTCGGCCACCTTCAGTTCGGTGACGGTGTCCAGGCTGGAGGTGGCGTCGTCGAGGACGATCAGCCGGCCGGCGTGGGCGAAGGCGCGGGCCAGGCCCAGGCGTTGAGTCTCGCCGCCCGAGAGGGGGGCGGCCGCGCAGGGGGTGTCGTAGCCGTCGGGCAGGCGGCGTACGAAATCGTGTGCGCAGGCGGCGCGGGCCGCGGCCGTCAGGAGGGCGGGCCCGGGGGTGAAGGAACCGAAGGCGATGGTGCCGCCGATCGTGCCGCCGAGGAGCGCCGGGCGTTCGAAGGCGTAGCCGACCTCACGGCGCAACTCCTCGTGGCCGAGGTCGCGCAGGGCGACGCCGTCGAGGGTGACCTCGCCGGCGTCCGGGTCGGCAAGTCGCCCGGCGACGGCGGCGAGCACCGATTTGCCGGTGCCCGAGCGGCCTACGACGGCCAGCGTGGTGCCGCCCGGCACCGTCAGGTCCACGTCGTGCAGGACCTGCCGGCCGCCGCGCGCCGCGCTCACACCGCGCAGGCGCAGCGTCCCGTCGCCGGGCGGCAGGTGCCGGGCCCCGTACGGGGTGGGGGTGAGGGAGTGGACCTCCGCGAGGCGGCGCGCGGCGGTGCGACCGTGCACGAGCGCGTTGAGGTGGCCGACGAGCGCGCCGACACCCGCCGCCAGCACGGCGTAACGGGAGGCGGCCAGCAAGTCGCCGACGCTCAGCCTGCCGCGCGACAATTCCAGCCCGGCGACGGCCAGGACGGCGATCTGCAGCAGCGGTACGAGCGTCGCGGCCTGGGCGGTGGCACGGCCCTGCACCTTCCACATGCGGTGTCCGTGGCGCGCGAGGCCGGGCAGCGGTTCGAGGATGCGGGCCCGTTCGCGGTCGGCCGTACCAGCGGCGGCGATGGTCCGGGCGCCGCCCATGGCTTCGACCAGGCGCCCGGCGAGCTCGCCCTGGAGCCGCTGGTACCCGGTGAGGCTGTCGGCGGAGGCACGGGCGAAGGACCGCAGCAGCAGGGCGAGCACGGGGGCCCCGGCGAGGAAGGCCACGGCGAGCCAGGGGTCGATCAGCGCCAGGGCGACGATGCCGCCGACGGGCCCGGCGAAGGCGGCCACGGTCCCGGCGAGGGACGCGGGGGCGGTACCGGCATGGGCGGCGTTGCCGACGAGGCGGGTGACGAGGTCACCGACGGGTATCCGGGCGGTGGCCCGCGGGCCCGCCGCGAGAACGTGCCGCAGTGCGCGGTGGCGAAGCCATGCCGTGGTCCGCGCGGCGGTGGTGGCGGTGAGCAGTTCGTCGAGCGCGTCCAGCAGGGCGGGGACGCAGACGAGGCCCGCGCACAGCAGCACCCACCGGCTCGCGTCGCCGCCGCGCCGGGCGAGCAGCAGGTCGAGGGTGTGCCCGAGGACGGCGGGCAGCAACAGGGCCGCGACGGTGCTCGCGGTCGCGATGAGGGCGAGGGCGACGGTACGGCCGGCGCTGTGCCGCAGCGCGCCGGACATGACCCGGCGGCCGGCGCGGGCGGCCGGCGCCGGGCTCGGCTCGTGGTGCGGGGCCGTGACAACCATGGTGGTGGACCTCGTGAGTCGGACCGACGGCCGGACCTCCGTCGCTCCGCGACGGCCCGGTGGGCCCTCCCCTCGGGAAGAGCCCACCAGGAGCGAGCGGTTACCCGCGAGTGTGGATCACAGGCACAGCGCGACGCTGGCCGTGCTCCAGCACAGGAGAAGGCTGACGTTGCTGCCGCCGCCACCGCCTCCGCCGTGGGACAGCTCGTCGGATTCCATGCTCTGCAGGTCGAGAAGCGCCATGGTTCTTCCTTTCATGGGGACGAAATGTGACGGATTGGTTGGGTCACGGCTCCACAACGCGGTGGAACCGGCTCTGGGGCGCCCGCAAGGGCGGCAGGAAGGGCAGCTGTACGGACCGGTGGTCGCCGTCGAGGGCGGCGGCGAGGGCGAGCAGGCAGCCGGCCGTTCCGGTGGCGAGGTCCATCGACAGCCGCATCATCTGGTGTCCGGGGAAGGCCAGTTCGCCCCGGTAGGGCATGGCGTGCCAGGACAGGGCGGAGATCTGTTGGGCCACGTGCTCCGGGGTGACGCCCGGCGCGGCGGTGCGGCTCAGGTGCCAGACCATGCCCGCGCGGCCCTGGAAGAGGCCGGGCTGGGCGTAGAAGCGGGAGCGGGCCGCGGTGAGGATGGCGTCGCGGGCCTCGGTGAGGTCCTCGTCGTCCGCACCGCCGGGGACCTGGGTGAGGTAGTCGTCGAGCACCGCGCCGATGCCGACGCTGCCGTCGCCGAGGTACGGCATGGTCCGCCAGCCCTCGTCCACGTCGAGGGAGCCGATGGGTGTGCGTACGCAGCGTTCGAGGTCCGTGCGCAGGGCGGTGGCCGCCAGGTCGAGGAGGGCGGGGGCACCGGTGCGTTCGTGGAGCCTGAGGAAGAGCAGCGCGGAGCCGGTGGCGCCGTGCATCAGACCGGCGCGGCGCTTCGCGGCGGGGGCGGCGCGGCCGGCGGCGAGCCGGTCGGCGAGCAACTGCGCCGCTTCCACGGCACGTTCGTGCAGGGTGCGGTCGCCGGTGGCGCCGGCGAGGTGGTCCAGGAGCAGGCCGATGCCGGCCAGGCCGCCGTGCAGGCCGGGGGCCAGGCGCTGCCACTTCTCCGCGAGCAGGGAGCCGGTGACGTCGAGGGCGCGCTGGGTGTGCCCGAGGCGGTGGAGGGCGTAGGCGACGCCCGCGAGGCCGTCGTAGAGGCCTAGCGGGGTGCCGGGCGGCACCGGATCGATGTGGTCGAGCAGCCACTTCTCGCCCTCTTCGTAGGGCTCGGCACCGGCTTCCGCCAGGGCGTGGAGCACTCCGGCCGCGCCGTGCGCCAGGCCCAGGCCGCCGCCGTCGGAGAACTGCGCGACGTCGCCCGGGAAGAGCCGGTCGTCGCGCTCGGGCGTGGCGGAGGCGAGGATGGCCCGGATCATGGAGTCCCGGCTGCGCGGCCAGTCGCCGGGCTCGGGCAGGTCCCCGGGCAGGCCGCGCGGGCGACGGCTCCCGGCCCCTTGTGCGGCGGCGCTCCCGGCGCGGTCATCCGGTATCACGCCCCGTCCGGACGGGCCGGGCCCTCCTGACGGCTCCGGCACCGACTCCGGCTCGGACACCGGCTCCCCCGCCCTGTCCGTATCCGCGTCCAGGTCACGTGTGATCTCGGCGACGGCCTCGTCGAGGAACTCGCCCGGGACGGGGAAGTGTTCGGCGATGATGCCCGCCAGGTGCGCGGCCTTGGCCCGGTCGATGGCGAACAGCGTCGTGGCGGGCAGGAACAGCGCGAGGCGCAGACAGGCGAGGGCGTAGCGGTCGACGTCGGTGCCCGTGCGGTCCGGCGGGGCGACGAAGCCCGGGTGGGCGACGACCTGCCGGCCGTGCTCGGAGGCGGCCGCCGCGGCCTCGAAGTCGATGAGGGTGACGGACTGCTCGTCCGGCGCGACCAGGATGTTGAACATGTGCAGGTCGTTGAAGACCACCCCCCTGGCGTGCACCGCCCCGACCGCTTCCTCGACGGCCCGGTGGATGCGCAGCGCCCAACCGGTGTAGGAGGCGATCGCACCCGGGTCGGGTTCGGTGGAGAGCAGCGGGTGGCGCTCGGCGAAGAAGGAGTTCAGGGGGCGGCCCTCGACGAAGTCCATGACGAGGAAGCGGTGGTCCCCGACGCTGAACCAGTCCCGGACGCCGGGGGCGACGCCGAGCCCGGACAGCTTCTCCAGCGCGTCCTTCTCCCGCTCCAGGCGCGCGATCGCGTCGGCGCCGTCGGCGGCGAGCCCGGCGTGCGGCCGGCCCTCCTTGAGGACGACCGCGCTTCCGTCGCGGGTGTCGGTGCCGCGGTAGACGCCGCCGCCGTTGGAGAAGTGCAGGGCCTTCTCGATCCGGTAGGGCAGCTCACCGACGGTGGTGGCGTTGCGGGCGGCCAGGTGGGGCGCCAGGAAGGCGGGCAGGGACACCCACTCGGGCGTCTGAAACGCCGGGTTGCGCAGGTCCGGCACGAGGGTGCCGGTGGGGTCCTCGATCGCGGGGACCAGGGCACCCTTGGCGTCGGCGCAGTAGCGGCGGGCGAAGGCGCCGTAGCGTACGTAGAGCGGGCCCTCGTGCCAGCGCAGGTCGGTGAGGATGTACGGACCCGGTCCGCCGGCGAGGAGCTCGTGCAGGCCGGTGAGGACCGTGTGCAGCTGGTCCTCGTCGGCCGGGTAGACGGTGACGAACTTTCCGCTGCCGTCGCGGGCGGCGTATTTGCTGTTGCGCAGGTGCAGCTGGTGCGGGGCCGGGACGAACTTGAACGGGATGGCCCGCGGCACGCAGTAGTCCCACACGGCGGCGGCCGTCGTGTCCGCGGTCCTCGCGGTGGCGGACACGTGGACCTTCCAGCCCTGCGGCGGCTGCCCGGCGCGCGGGGCCCCGGTGTCGTCGACGGGCGTGAGGTTGAGCCAGTCCCCGCTGCGGGCGCTCTTCCAGCCCTGCGGCACGGGGCGGCGCGCGGTCTCGAACAGCGTGCTCTGCCCGCGGCCCTCCGCCACGGCGGACAGCCGGTCCGGGATCTCGTAGAAGTGCCTGTCCGCCAGGCAGTAGACCTCGTACCGCTTGTCCATCGGACCCCCTCAGCTGCGACGGGAAGAGATTTCCACGCCGCAGAGGGCCGGGACAGTCACACGTGTCACGAACAGTCCGTGCGGAACGCATGAGTAAACAAATGTCCGGACCAGAAGGCCGACGTCACTCCTCCGGCGGGAACACCGCCTCGCCCGTGCCGGTCCCGCGCAGGGTCACCGCCTCGACGGGGCAGCTCTCGGCGGCGTCCAGTACCGCCTGTGACGCGTCCGTCTCCTCGGCCACCGGGTGCGAGCGCCGCGCCTCGTCCAGCCGGAACGCTCCGGGCGCGATGGCCGCGCACTGGCCGGAGCCGACGCACAGCGCCCGGTCGACCGACACCCGCCAGCGCTCCCCTGCCGTCACGCGCCGCCCCCTTCGCCGCCCCGGCCGTCGTCGGCGCGACCACCGCCACCGCCACCGGCCCCGGCAGCCCCGGCCCCGTCCCCGTCCCCGTATCCGTATCCGGCCGGCAGGTGGATCGTCTTCTGCTCCAGGTACTCGGCGTAGCCCTCGGGCCCGCCTTCGCGCCCCAGGCCGGAGTCCTTGTAGCCGCCGAACGGCCCGAACATGTCCAGGCTGAAGGTGTTCACGCAGTACGTGCCCGTGCGCACCCGGCGCGCTATGCCGATGCCGCGCTCGACGTCGCTCGTCCAGACGCTGCCCGAGAGCCCGTAATCGGAGTCGTCGGCGATGCGGACCGCCTCCTCCTCGTCCTCGTAGGGCAGGAGGCAGACGACCGGGCCGAAGATCTCCTCGCGGGCGATCCGCATGGTGTTGGTGACGTCGCCGAACAGGGTCGGCTCGACGTACCAGCCCTTGTCCTTCCCGGCCGGCCGGCCGCCGCCCGTCAGGACCTTGGCGCCCTCGCGCTGACCGAGCGCGATGTAGTCGAGCGAGCGCTCCCGCTGGCGCCGTGCCACGAGCGGGCCGACCCGGGTGGCCGGGTCGAGGGGGTCGCCGACGACCAGCGCGGACGCGGCGGCGGCGAGGCGCTCGGCGATCTCGGCGTAGTGGGAGCGGGGGGCGAGGACGCGGGTCTGGGCGACGCAGGCCTGGCCGTTGTTCATCCAGGCGCTGGGGACGATGCCGGCGACGGCGGCGTCGAGGTCGGCGTCCGGCAGGACGATGGCGGCGGACTTGCCGCCCAGTTCGAGGGTGACCCGGGTCAGCCGGCGGGCGGCGACCTCCATGACGCGCCGGCCGGCCGCGACCGAGCCGGTGAAGGAGACCTTGTCGAGGCCGGGGTGGCCGACCAGGTACTCGCTGACCTCCCGGCCCGCGGGCAGGATCGACAGCACCCCTTCGGGCAGGCCGGCGGCCGTGACGATCTCGGCGAGGAGGTAGGAGTCCAGGGGCGTCTCCGGGGACGGCTTGAGGATCACCGAGCAGCCCGCCAGCAGCGCGGGCGCCAGCTTGGCCGCCGCCACGAACTGGGGGACGTTCCAGGGCACCACGGCCGCCACGACGCCCACCGGCTCCCGCCGGACGAGCAGCGGCCCGAGGACGCCGGCCCGCCGCTCCTCGTGGGGGAAGCCGCGGGCGACGGCGATGGCGGAGTCCCACACCATCACGGCGCCGAGGGCCTGGGCCAGGAGGCTCCAGGAGTAGGGGGAGCCGTTCTGGGCGGAGATGACCCGGGCGATCTCCTCGTACCGGGCCGCGATCCCGTCCTTGATCCGGGTGACCACCGCGATCCGCTCGTCCAGGGGCAGCCCGGACCACACCTCCGACTCGAAGGAGGCGCGGGCCACGGCCACGGCCCGGTCGACGTCCGCGTGCGAGGCGTGCGGGACGCGCCCGATGACGGCCTCGGTGTGGGGCGAGACGACCTCGATGACGTCCCCGCCCCGGCCGGCGGCGGGTTCGACGGGCACGCCGCCGATGAAAAGGTGTCCGTACTCGATGAGTTCGCCCATCGCGGTTGCCTCCCAGCACACCTGACAGCGCATCAGAATTACTGCCGGGTTCCGTTGTAGTGGCTGGGGCCGGGCGCCGGAAGGCGGGCGGCGGCAGGCATTGCCGCGCGCATGGCCGCACCCGCCGTGCCCGGGGGTGCGCGCGGCGCCGCCTGTGCACGTACGTGGCGGTATGAGCCGCCGGAAATGGGCCGGATAAAGTGTTCAGCCCCCGACAGAGCGACCCTCGGCCACCCCGCCGGGAACCCACCGAGAGGCACCACTCCATGGCCCCCTCCTTCGCCGTCCACGCGCGCCGTGGCGCCGCCGCCCTGGCCACCGCCGCCGTCCTGGGCGTGGCCGCGGCCCCCGCCGCCCTCGCCGACGGCTCGCCGTCCCCGGCCGCGCCGGGGCTCTACGGCACGGGTGACCCGAAGTTCGACGGTGTGTTCCGGCAGTCCCTCGCCTTCCTCGCGCAGGACGCCATGGGCGTGAGCCCGGCGAACTCCGCCGTCGACTGGCTCGCCGGCCAGCAGTGCGCGGACGGCGGCTTCCCCGGCTACCGGGCCGACACGGCCAAGGCGTGCGACGCGAAGAAGGACGAGTTCACCGACGCGACCGCCGCCGCCGTACAGGGCCTCGCGGCCGTCGGCGGGCGCGGTGAGGCGGTGAAGAAGGGCCTCGACTGGCTCAAGGCCCACCAGAACGACGACGGCGGCTGGGGCTACCAGGCCGGCAGCCCCACCGACGCCAACTCCACCTCCATCGCCGTCGGCGCGTTCGCGGCGGCGGGGCAGGACCCGGCGAAGGCCGCCGTCAAGAACGGCAGGAACCCCGTCGAGGCGCTGCTCGGCTTCCAGCTCGGCTGCGAGGCGAAGGAGGACGAGCGCGGCGCCTTCTCGTATCTGAAGGACAACGACAGCCTGCGCGCCGACAACCTCGCCAGCGCCGCGGCCGGCCTCGCCACGCGCGGCAAGGGCTACCTGGTCGACCCACTGAAGAAGGGCTCCGACGAGCCCCTGAAGCCGCTGGACTGCTCCGCCGACGACAAGGCGCGCCCCAAGGACGCCGCGGCCGCCGCCGAGGCCGTGGACGGCTACCTCTCCGGGGCGCTCGCCAAGAACGGCGGCTACCTCATGCCCTCCATGCCCGGCGCCCCGGCCAAGCCCGACCAGGGCAACACCGCCGACGCCGCCCTCGCCCTCGCCGCGGGCGGCCACCGCGAGGCCGCCGGGAAGCCGCTGTCGTGGCTGCGGTCGAAGGAGAGCGGCACCGCCGAGTGGGCCAAGGGCAACCCCGGCAAGCTCGCCAAGCTCATCCTGGCCACGCACGCGGCGGGCGGCGACCCGCGCGACTTCGGCGGCAGCGACCTGGTGGCGCAGCTCAACGAGACCGGCCCGAAGCCGGAGGCTGCCGCTTCGGCCTCCGGGAAGGAGAAGGACCAGGAGAAGAAGGACAGCGAGGGCGGCTTCGGCGTCTGGTGGTTCGTCGCCGTCTTCTTCGTCGCGAGCGTCGGCGTCGGCTTCCTGATGAGCGGCCGCAAGAAGAAGACCCAGCTGTGACCCACAGGGGCACCCGCGTGGGCACCCGCGTGGGTGCCGTTCTGCTCACCGTTCCACTCACCGGGCTGCTGGCCGTGCTCGGCGCGGCACCCGCCCACGCGGACGGTTACCGCTACTGGTCGTTCTGGCAGCAGGCGGCCGGTTCCGCGCAGGAATGGGCTTACGCCACCCAGGGCCCGGCCACGCTGCGCCCCGGCGACGGTGGGATCGTCGGCTTCCGCTTCGCGGTGAGCAAGGACTCCGCGGACGCCGCGAAGCCGCGTGCGGCGGCCGGCTTCGGGGCGGTGTGCGGCCGTACGCCCGCCAAGGAGGGCGCCAAGCGCGTCGCCGTAGTCCTCGACTTCGGCACGGCCGCCGACGCCCCGTCCGGCGAGAGCCCGCCCGCGGCCCGTACGGCCTGCGCGCAGGTCGCCACGGACGCGAGCGCCGCCGAGGCGCTCGCGGCGGTCGCGAAGCCGCTGCGCTACAACTCCGACGCGTTGCTGTGTGCGATCGCCGGGTATCCGAAGTCCGGGTGCGGGGAGAAGGTCGACGGCGGCCAGGAGACGAAGAGCGGGGCTCCCGCCGAGGGAAAGAAGGACGCCCCGCGGGAGGAGAAGGGTGACGGCGGCCCGTCCGCCGGTCTGATCGGCGGCATCGCGGTCGTGGCCGTGCTCGGTGCCGCGGCGGTGTGGCAGACGCGGCGGCGCCGTCGCGGATGAGCGACGGTGCGGGCGGCACGGGCCCGGGCGCGGGCGCCGACGCGGACCAGCGGCGGGGCAGCATTGCGGATGGCGCGGCTAGGGCGTACGGGCCGTACGCGCCGGGTACGGCTGACGGGCCGGATGAGCGGCGGGGCGGCACGGGTGGCGCGAGTGGCCCGAGTGGCCGGCTGCCGGCCGGATACCGCCCGCCTGCCGGGCAACGTGGACCGGACGAGCAGGCCGGGCAGCGCGGGCGGCCCGGGTGGCGCCTGCCGGCCGGATACCACCCGCCTGCCAGGCGCGGCGGACCGGACGAGCAGGCCGAGCAGCGCGGGCGGCACGGGCGGCCCGAGTGGCGCCTGCCGGCTGGATACCGGCGGCGTGCCGGGCGCGGCAGCACGTCGGGCCGGACGAGCAGGCCGAGCAGCGTGAGTGGCGCGGGCGGCCCGAGTGGCGCCTGCGGGCCGGATACAGCCGGCCAGGCCGGACGAGTGGGAGGGGCGGGCCGACGTATGGCGAGCGGAGTGGGCGGGGCGGGTATGACGAGCAGGGCGGCGGGACGGGCGGGATGAGCAGGGCGGCGGGACCAGCGGAATGAGCCGGACAGGCGGGACGAGCAGGGCGGCGGGACGGGCGGAATGAGCCGGACGGGCGGGATGAGCAGGGCGGCGGGGAGCGGCATGAGCCGGACAGGCCGGACGAGCGGGACGGCGGAATGAGCCGGACAGGCCGGGCGAGTGGGGTGCGGGCGGCGGTGGGGCCGCCGTCGGCGGTACGCGCGTCCGCGCTGCACGCCGGCGCGTGGTGGGTCTGGGCCCTGGGCCTGGCCACCGCCGCCTCCCGCACCACCAACCCGCTGCTGCTGGCGATGCTCGTCGCCGTCGCCGGGTACGTCGTCGCGGCGCGCCGCACGGACGCGCCGTGGGCGCGCTCGTACGGGGCGTTCCTCAAGCTGGGCCTGGCCGTCATCGGCATCCGGCTGGTCTTCGCGATCGTCCTCGGTTCACCGATCCCCGGCACGCACGTCCTCGCCACCCTTCCCGAGGTCCCGCTGCCGGACTGGGCACGGGGGGTGCGCATCGGCGGCCGCGTGACCGCCGAAGGGCTGGTGTTCGCGTTCTACGACGGCTTGAAGCTGGCCACGCTGCTGGGCTGCGTGGGCGCGGCCAACGCCCTCGCCAACCCGGCCCGGCTGCTGAAGTCCCTGCCGGGCGCGCTGTACGAGGCGGGCGTGGCGGTCGTCGTCGCGATGACGTTCGCCCCGAACCTCGTCGCGGACGTGCAGCGGCTGCGTGCTGCGCGACGGCTGCGCGGCCGCCCGGACCGGGGCACGAAGGCCCTGCTGCAGGTGGGGCTGCCAGTGCTGGAGGGGGCGCTGGAACGTTCCGTGGCGCTGGCGGCGGCCATGGATGCCCGCGGCTACGGCCGCACGGCTCAGGTCCCCCCGGCCGTGCGCCGCACGACGAGTGCGCTGACGCTGGGCGGCCTGCTGGGTGTCTGCGCGGGCACGTACGGCCTGCTCGGCGACGCGGGCGCCGGATACGGGCTGCCGCTGCTGGCCGCGGGCCTGGCGGCCGCGCTGGCCGGGCTCCGTCTCGGCGGCCGCCGGACGGTCCGTACGCGCTACCGTCCCGACCGGTGGGGTGCGCGGGCCTGGCTGGTGTCCGCCTCGGGCGCGGCGGTGGCGGCCCTGATGATCCGGGCCGGCTCCTGGGCCCCGGAGGCCCTGCATCCGCCGGCCGTCCCGCTGACGGCCCCGACGCTGCCGCTGTGGCCTGCGGCTTCGCTGTTGATCGGGCTGGTTCCGGCCTTCGTGGCGCCGGTACCGGCGCTTTCGAGGCGGGTCCTGGACGGGCCGGGAACGGGCCGCGCGCCCGTGGCCCCGGAACCGGGGGCGGCGGGACCCCGGGCGCACGGGGTCCGGGGCGTAGCCCGGGGAAACGGTGAAAGGGCGGGACAGGGGCATCGTTCCCCGCCGCGACAGCGCCCGGCCCCCACCGTGCAGCCCGGCGGTGCCGGACCCGCCGAGGCCCCCGGCCCACCCGGCGCCTCCGGCGCACCCGCCGACAAGCCCACCCAGCCCCGCAAGGAGACCCCCCAGTGATCCGGTTCGAGCAGGTGTCCGTCTGCTATGACGGGGCGCCGGTGCCCGTGCTGGCCGGCGTCGATCTCACCGTTCCCGAGGGCGAGCTGTGCCTGCTGGTCGGCCCCTCCGGGGCCGGCAAGTCGACACTGCTGGGCACCGTCAGCGGGCTCGTGCCGCACTTCACGGGCGGCACCCTGCGCGGGCGGGTCACTGTCGCCGGGCGCGACACGCGTACGCACAAGCCGCGCGAGCTGGCCGACGTCGTGGGGACCGTGGGGCAGGACCCCCTGGCCCACTTCGTCACCGACACCGTCGAGGACGAGCTCGCCTACGGCATGGAGTCCCTGGGCGTACCGCCCGCCACCATGCGCCGCCGCGTCGAGGAGACCCTTGACCTGCTGGGCCTCGCGCCCCTGCGCGACCGGCCCCTGGCCACCCTCTCCGGCGGCCAGCAGCAGCGCGTCGCCATCGGGTCCGTGCTGACCACGCATCCCAAGGTGCTGGTCCTGGACGAACCGACGTCGGCGCTGGACCCGGCGGCCGCCGAGGAGGTGCTGGCCGTGCTGCAGCGGCTGGTCCACGACCTGGGCACCACCGTGCTGCTCGCCGAGCACCGGCTGGAGCGCGTGGCGCAGTACGCGGACCAGGTGATCCTGCTGCCCGCCCCCGGTGCGGCGCCCGTCGTCGGCGAGCCCGCCGACATCATGGCGGTCTCCCCCGTCCACCCGCCGGTCGTGGGCCTCGGCCGGCTCGCCGGCTGGTCGCCGCTGCCGCTGTCCGTACGCGACGCCCGCCGCAGGGCGGGGCCCCTGCGGGAGCGGCTGGCGCCGCTGACCCCGCCGGACGGGGCCCCTGCCCCGGCCGCCGGTCCGCGGGAGCCGGCTCCGCGCTCGCGCGGGGCCCGGCTGCTGCGCGGGGCCGGGCGGGCCGCGGCGCCAGCCGTGGCCGCCGCAGCTGTGGACGGCCTGGCCGTCCGGCACGGCCACGTCGACGCGCTGCGTGACATCGGCCTGTCCGTGCAGGGCGGGGAGACCGTCGCCCTCATGGGCCGCAACGGCGCCGGCAAGTCCACGCTGCTGCGCACGCTCGTCGGCATGCACCGGCCGGCGCGCGGCTCGGTGCACGTGGGCGGCGCCGTACCGCACCGTACGGGCCCGCGCGAGCTGCTGCGGCACGTGGGCCTCGTCCCGCAGGAGCCGCGCGACCTGCTCTACGCCGACACCGTCGCCGCGGAGTGCGCGGCGGCCGACCACGACGCGGGCGCCGCGCCCGGCACCTGCCGCGGCCTGGTCGGCGAGCTGCTCCCGGACGTGTCGGACGCCACGCACCCGCGCGACCTGTCCGAAGGCCAGCGCCTGGCGCTCGCGCTCGCGGTGGTCCTCACGGCGCGCCCGCCGCTGATCCTCCTCGACGAGCCGACGCGCGGCCTCGACTACGCGGCGAAGGCCCGCCTCGTCGGCATCCTCCGCGACCTGGCGGGCCGGGGCCATGCGATCGTCCTGGCCACGCACGACGTGGAGCTGGCGGCGGAGCTCGCCCACCGGGTGGTGATCCTCGCCGAGGGCGAGGTGGTGGCCGACGGCCCGACGACGGAGGTCGTGATGTCGTCCCCCGCCTTCGCTCCGCAGGTGGCCAAGGTGCTGGCGCCGCTGCCGTGGCTCACGGTGCCGCAGGTGCGGGCCGCTCTGGGGGAGGCGTCGTGAAGCGTCACTTCTTGCCGTCGCGCCGGGAATCTGCCCCTGCCCCGCCCTTTCACCGTTTCTTGTCCTCAATCGCCGGACGGGCTGGATTTTCCGCCGGTCCGGGCAACCATCGAGCCCGTCCGGCGATTGAGGACCGGGGGTCCGGGGGCGGAGCCCCCGGCACGGACCGCCAGGCGCGGGCGGTACGGCTCGGGCCGAGGTCCGTGGTCGCCCTCACGCTCGTCTCGCTGATCGGCGTGGCCGCCTTCGGCTGGCCCCTGCTCGCCGGCTCCGCGTCCGGCCTCGCGCACTCGCGGGACGCCCCGTGGCTGTTCGCGGCGCTGCTGCCGCTGCTGCTCGCCGTCGTCGTGGCGACGATCGCCGACGCGGGGCTGGACGCCAAGGCCATCGCCATGCTCGGCGTCCTCGCGGCGGCGGGGGCGGCGCTGCGGCCCCTCGGGGCGGGGACGGCCGGCATCGAACCCATGTTCTTCCTGATGGTGCTGGCCGGGCGGGTGCTCGGCCCGGGGTTCGGGTTTGTGCTCGGGGCGGTGTCGATGTTCGCGTCCGCTCTGCTGACCGGCGGGGTCGGGCCGTGGATGCCGTTCCAGATGCTGGCCATGGGCTGGGTCTCCATGGGTGCGGGGCTGCTGCCGGGGGCGGACCGGCTGCGGGGGCGGCGCGAGCCCGTGATGCTCGCGGGGTACGGGGCCGTGGCGTCCGTCCTCTACGGGACGGTCATGAACCTGCAGGGCTGGCCCTACATCGGCTCCCTCGTCTCCGGCGTCGCCTTCGTGCCCGGCGATCCGCTGCCCGAGAACCTCGCCCGCTTCGTCGCGTACTGCCTGGCGACCTCCCTGGGCTGGGACCTGCCCCGCGCGCTCGTCACGGTCGTCGCCACCCTCACCGTGGGGCCCACCGTGCTCAAGGCCCTGCGCCGGGCCACGCGCCGTGCGGCCTTCGACGCGCCCGTGGGCTTCGAGGACGCGTGACCCAGTGCACAACCGGACCCCTGTGTAAGAGATCGAACCGGGTCCGGGCCTTACGCATCCGGTGAGGCGGGGCACATGGTCCCCGTCACATACGAAGGAGCACCGTACTGGCGCACCCCCTCCTCACAGGGGGAGGCGGGGACGTCGGGGCCGTGGTGCGAAAGGCCTTCGTGCACAGGGGTCGTTGCCATCGCTTCCGCCGTCGGTCAGGTTGGTTGAGCCGCCAGGGAGCACGACGTCCCGGCGGCGCGCTACTGCCCCCGACGAAAGGTTCCCCTTCGTGACGTTCTCGACCATCAGCCGTATCGCCTCCCGCAAGCTCGTCGCCGCCGCCGGTGCCGCCCTGGCACTGGGTACCGCGGGCGCCGTCCTGACCGCCGTCCCGGCGCAGGCCGCGGCCCCCTCGACGAGCGCCACGCAGGAGACCGCGCGGAAGATGATCTCGAACGAGGCGCAGTTCCAGTGCTTCAGCAAGATCGTCGAGCACGAGAGCGGCTGGAAGCACACCGCGACCAACGCCTCCAGCGGTGCCTACGGCCTGGTCCAGGCCCTGCCCGGCTCGAAGATGGCCTCTGCCGGCGCCGACTGGAAGACCAACCCCGCCACCCAGATCAAGTGGGGCATGGACTACATGAAGGACCGCTACGGCAGCCCCTGTGGCGCCTGGACCTTCTGGCAGGCCCACAACTGGTACTGATCGAACCGATCGGACCCCCGACGCACGCAAGCGGCCGGCACCCTCCCAGGGGTGCCGGCCGCTTGCGTGCGCCCCGCGGCCGCCCTCACAGCCGCTGGATGATCGTCCCCGTGGCCTGTGCCCCGCCCGCGCACATCGTGACGAGCGCGAATTCCCCGTCCCGGCGTTCCAGCTCGTGCAGCGCGGTCGTGATCAGCCGCGCGCCCGTCGCCCCGACCGGGTGGCCGAGCGCTATCGCGCCGCCGTTGACGTTGACCTTCTCCAGGTCCTGATCGAAGACCTGCGCCCAGGAGAGGACCACCGAGGCGAAGGCCTCGTTGACCTCCACCAGGTCGATGTCCCGCAGCGACATCCCCGCCTTGCCCAGCACGGCCCGGGTCGCATCGATGGGCCCGTCCAGGTGGAAGTGCGGATCGGCGCCGGCCAGCGCCTGGGCGACGATGCGGGCGCGGGGGCGGAGCCTGAGGGCGCGGGCCATGCGTTTGGAGGCCCACATCAGGGCCGCGGCGCCGTCCGAGATCTGCGAGGAGTTGCCGGCGGTGTGGACGGCGGCCGGCATGACGGGCTTGAGGCCCGCCAGCGCCTCCGCGCTCGTATCGCGTAAGCCCTCGTCGCGGTCGACCAGGCGCCACATGCCCTGGCCGGCGAGCTGCTCCTCCTCCGTGGTGGGCACCTGCACGGCGAAGGTCTCCCGCTTGAAACGTTCCTCCGCCCAGGCGCGGGCCGCCCGTTCCTGGGAGAGCGCGCCGAGCGCGTCGACCCGCTCGCGGGTCAGGCCGCGCTTGCGGGCGATGCGCTCGGCGGCCTCGAACTGGTTGGGGAGGTCCACGTTCCACTCGTCGGGGAAGGGCTTGCCCGGCCCGTGCTTGGAGCCGCTGCCGAGGGGGACGCGGGACATGGCCTCGACGCCGCAGGCGATGCCGACGTCGATGACACCGGTCGCGATCATGTTGGCGACGAGGTGGTTGGCCTGCTGCGAGGAGCCGCACTGGCAGTCCACCGTCGTCGCCCCCGTCTCGTAGGGCAGGCCCATCGCGAGCCAGGCGGTACGGGCGGGGTTCATCGACTGCTCGCCGGCATGGGTGACCGTGCCGCCGACGATCTGTTCGACGCAGTCGGGCTGGATGGCGGTACGGGCGAGGACCTCCCGGTAGGTCTCACCGAGCAGGTAGGCGGGGTGGAGGTTGGCGAGCGCCCCTCCGCGCTTGCCGATGGGAGTGCGTACGGCTTCGACGATGACGGGTTCCGCGGCCATGACTGACTCGTCCTCTCCTCGCGTCCGCAGGGCGTCCCGGCGCCCCCGGCAGGAACTAGTACACGTTCCAGTTCCGCCCGCAGTCTTACGACCGCTACCCCCGGTACACAAGGGTCGCGCACGCCCCGCCTCCGCAACAGATGGCGTCGCTTCCCTTGCCGGTCCAGGGGCCCGTCACTACCGTCGACCGACAGGTTTCTGATGACACGTCAGAACTGGAGTGGTGGCCATGTCGTCCTGTCCAGCACTGCCCGACGGCTTCGACTTCACCGACCCGGACCTCTACCGGCACCGCGTCCCGTTCCCGGAGTTCGCCCTGCTGCGGCGGACCGCCCCGGTGTCGTGGAACCCCCAGCCGCACGGCCTCGCGGGCTTCGGCGACGACGGCTACTGGGTGGTGACCCGGCACGCCGACGTCAGGGAGGCCTCCACCCGGCCGGAGGTCTTCTCCTCCTCCGTCAACACCTCGGTCATCCGCTTCCACCCGAGCATCCGGCGCGAACAGATCGACGCCCAGCGGCTGATGATGCTCAACATGGACCCGCCGGAGCACACCCGCGTCCGCAGGATCGTCCAGCGCGGCTTCACCCCGCGCGCGATCCGCTCCCTGGAGGCCGCCCTGCGCGAGCGCGCGCACGCCATCGTGGCGGCGGCGCGGGAGCGCGGCAGCGGCGACTTCGTCACCGACATCGCCTGCGAACTGCCCCTGCAGGCCATCGCCGAGCTCATCGGCATCCCCCAGGACGACCGGGCGAAGATCTTCGACTGGTCCAACAAGATGATCTCCTACGACGACCCCGAGCTGGCCGTCACCGAGGAGACCGGCACCCTCTCCGCCATGGAGCTCATCTCCTACGCGATGAACCTCGCGGCCGCCCGCACCGCGTGCCCCGCGAAGGACATCGTCAGCCTCCTCGTGGCCGCCGGGGACGAGGGCAATCTCGGCTCCGACGAGTTCGGCTTCTTCGTCCTGATGCTGGCCGTCGCCGGCAACGAGACCACCCGCAACGCCATCAGCCACGGCATGCACGCCTTCCTCACCCACCCCGAGCAGTGGGAGCTCTACAAGCACGAGCGCCCGGCCACCACGGCGGAGGAGATCGTCCGCTGGGCGACCCCCGTGGTCTCCTTCCAGCGCACGGCCACGCGCGACACCGAGCTGGGCGGCGTACGCATCGCCGAGGGGCAGCGCGTCGGCCTCTTCTACGCGTCCGCCAACCACGACCCCGAGGTCTTCGACGCTCCCAGCACGTTCGACATCGGCCGCGACCCCAACCCCCACCTCGGCTTCGGGGGCGGCGGCCCGCACTTCTGCCTGGGCAAGTCCCTCGCGGTCCTGGAGATCGACCTCATCTTCGGCGCCATCGCCGACACCCTCCCCGGCATCCGGCTCACCGGGCAGCCGCGCCGCCTGCGGTCGGCCTGGCTGAACGGGATCAAGGAACTACGGGTGGACTACGGCACCGCCTGACCAACTCCCTTGCACGGCAAGGGAATCGGCCCGGTGGACCGGTCGGGCATCGGTCCATACCTGACCCCTTGTCAGGTGCCATCGGCAGACTTACTCTCGGGTACACCTTCAGGGACGGCGCATGTGCGCTACGTCGCGCACCGCAGTGCGCCCTCCCCATGTACCTCACTCTCCAGGGGACGGGACACCCGCATGAAGGACGCTCAGGGAAGACAGGTCACGGGTCGCGTCAGGTGGCGGAAGTTCGCCGTGCTGGCCGTCCCCGGCTTCGCCGCCACCGCCGCACTGGCCGTGGCGCTCGCCGACGGGGCGCTCGCCGCCTCGTTCGCCGTGTCCGGCCAGGAGTTCAAGGTCGGGGCGAGCAGCCTGGAGGGCGACGGCTTCGCCCAGTACGGCGGCATCGACCGCAACGCCCGCGGCAAGCTGCTGCCGGTCGCCGTCACCGCCATCAAGAACGCTAAGATCCACGACCTGTGCCAGTCGGTCGTGACCACCCTCCCGGGGATCGGCGACATCTCGCTGAAGCTCTCCGCCGGCGGCGGCGGGAAGCCCGTCGAGGCCAGCGATCTGTTCGTGGACGCCACCCAGCTGTCCGGTGACGCCCTGTTCAAGGACATCGAGATCGGCCGCGACGCGTCGACCCTGAACAGGGGCCCGGCCTCCGCCCAGGGGCTGCAGGACGCCTTCGGGCAGCAGGCCAGACGCATCGAGATCGGCAACCTCCGGCAGGTCGCCTGGGCGACCACCGCCGGTTCGTTCAAGCTCTCCGGCCTCAGCATGAAGATCGGCCTCGGTAAGCAGGAGTGCTTCTGACGTGGCGGACGGCACCCTGCCCGTCCACCCGCCGCGACCGCGCCGCCGGCCGTGGGCCGCGTGGCGGCGGTGGCGCAGGACCCGCCCCTTCTGGGGCGGCCTGGCCGCCGTCGTCGCGGGCGCGGAGATCTGCGCCATCCCGCTGGCCCCGCTGAAGATCATGCTCGAACAGGGCGTCGCGGGCATCCCCTCGGTCCTCATGGGCCTCGTCATGATCATCATGGGGCTGACCGCGTGGTTCGCCCCGCAGTACCGCGCCCTGGCCGGGATCCTGACCGTCCTGGTCGCCACGGCCGCACTGGTGATGTCCAACCTCGGCGGCTTCCTCTTCGGCACCGTCGTCGGCAATGTGGGCGGCGCGATGATCTTCGCGTGGCAACCGCTGACGGCGGGACGGCCGCCGGAGGCGGAGGATGCCACCGCCATCGCCGCCGCCGGGACCAGTGCCGGCACCGGGACCAGTGCCGGCACCGCCTCCGGGACCGGCGCCGGCACCCGCACCGGACCGGCGGACGCACCGGCACCCGACCACAGGCCCGAACCGCCCGGCTACCCGGCCGGCCCCTGACCCGAGCGCGGCTCCGCCGCCACGGGTCCGGGGCGAAGCCCCCGGTCACGGGAAGGGGCGGGACCAGGGAAACCCTCCCGCCATGGAAGCGCGCACCACGACACGACGACATGACGACATGACGACGGGGTGTCCGGCGATGCCGGACGCACTCGCGCCCCCACGACGGCGGCGTCCGGCGGTGTGCCGCACGGACTCACGCCCCCATGCCCGCACGCCCGCACGCCCGCAAGAGCTCCGGCCGGGCTCCCCCGGCCCGGCCGGCCCCCTCCACCCCTCCGAAGGAGCCATCGTGATCCCCCTCCGAGCCAACCCCCGCCCCCACACCCGCCCCCGCCCCCACACCCGTAGCCTGCTCGCCGCGAGCGCCGCGCTCGCCGTGACCGCCGGGCTCGCGCTCGCCGGGAGCGGCCAGGCAGCGGCGACCGCCCCAGCCGGCGCCGACGCCGCCGCGACCACCGTCCAGCCCGCCGGGCACTCCTACGCAGCCACCCTCAACGGCACGGCCAGATTCAAGGCCGGCTCGATGACCGTCACCTGTGAGGTATCCAGCTCCGTGCCCTCCGCCGGCGCCGGCGACAACAACCGGATACCCGCGGCGCCCGGCAACACCAACCCCGCGGGGCCGGTCGTCAGCACCATCAACCCGCCGGCATACTCCGACTGCGCCGCGAACGTGCCCGGCGTGGACATCAAGATCACCACATCCGGCACCTGGGGCGTCTCCATGCAGTACGGCTCGCCGAGCACGGCGTCGCTGACCGTGCCCAGCGGCGGAATGGTGCTGAAGAGCACCGGCCTGGCCAACTGCACGGTGACCGCCGCACCCGACGGACCGGCGACCTTCCCCACCACGTTCACCAACGGCGCGCCCTCGCAGATCGGCGTCGCCGACGCCGCCGTTCCCGTACGGACGGAGGGCGGCTTCGGCTGTCCGACCAGCGCGACGACCGCCTTGCTCAGCGCCACGTACGACATCACGGACGTCACCGACCCCGCATCCCAGATCATCGTGAGCGGCTGACGCGCGGCGCCCCCGCCCCCGGTACGGGCCGGCCGGGCTCAGCCCCCGGCCCGTACCGGTTCCGGCCGGGCCACGTCACTGCCGCTGTCGCTGCCGCCCCGGGCCCCGGGTATCACGGCCAGGGCCACCCGGCCGGGGCCGGTCAGCACGTACTGGAGGGCGAAGCCGGAGGCGACCACGAGCGCGCCGCCCGCCGCGTCCAGGACGTAGTGGTTGGCCGTGCCGACGATGACCGAGAACGTCAGCAGCGGGTACAGCATGCCCAGCCACTTCATCCACAGCTTCGGCGCCACCGCCGCGATCACGATGCCGCACCACAGCGACCAGCCGATGTGCAGCGAGGGCATCGCCGCGTACTGGTTCGACAGCTCCGTCAGCGCCCCGAAGTCGGGGTTGGACAGGTCCTGCGGCCCGTTGGCGGTGTCGATGAAGCCGCGGCCCGGCATCAGCCGCGGCGGGGCCAGCGGGTAGAGCCAGAAGCCGACGAGCGCCATCAGCGTCGCGAAGCCCAGCGCGGTGCGCGCCCAGCGGTAGGTGGCCGGGCGGCGCAGGTACAGGTAGCCCAGCAGGGACAGCGGCACCAGGAAATGGAAGGTGCCGTAGTAGTAGTTCATGCTGTCCTTGAGCCAGCCCACACCGGCCACGAAGTGGTTGAAGCCGTGCTCGACGTCCATGTGCAGGAACTCCTCGGCGCCGATGATCTGACGGCCGTGGGATTCCGCGAGACTGCGCGAGTCCGGCGCGTTGGCGCGGATGTAGGAGTAGACCCAGTAGCCGACCCGTATCAGCATCAGCTCCAGCAACAGGTTCGGACGGTTCAGCGCCCGCTTGAAGAAGCCCAGCAGCGGCACCCACGCGAAGCGGCCGCGCTGCGGCTCGGCGACCGGAGTGGGCACGGGCCGGTCCCACAGCGCGGAGGAACGGGAGAGGAACGGCACGGCGCAGGCGGCGGCGAGGGCCGCGACCAGCGGGGCGTTCTCGCCGAGCGGGCCGAACACGGGGTTGGGCGGCACGAGGACGGTGCTGGTGAGCGTCATGACGAGCACGACGAGCACGGGCCACACCAGCCGGTCGGCGCGGCGCCTGCCGACCCGGCCGACGACGGCCAGGAGGATCCACACCTGCTGGTGCTGCCAGGCGGTGGGCGAGACCGCGACCGCGACACAGCCGGTGATGGCGATGGCGAGCAGCGGCTGCCCGTCCTGGGCGTAGCGCACCGCCCGGCGCAGGCCGAGCACGACGACGGCGACGGCCAGGGCCGCGTACAGCGCGAGCTCGGCCGGGCCGTGCAGGCCGACGCGCAGCAGCAGGCCGTGCAGGGACTGGTTGGCGAGGCCGTCGGGCTTGTCGCCGAGGCCGGCCCCCGCGATGTGGTGCACCCAGTACGTCCACGAGTCGTCGGGCATGGTCACCCACGCCAGTGCCGTGCACGCCGCGAAGGTGACGCCGGTGGTGGCGGCCGCGCGGCGGCGCCCGGTCAGCCACAGCAGCGGGGCGAAGAGCAGTACGGCGGGCTGCAGGGCGGCGGCGACGCCGACGAGGACGCCGGTCGTCCGGCCGGAGCCCCGGGCGAGCCGGGGCAGGCAGCAGCCGAGGAGTACGAGCAGTACCGGAATGATGCTGGTCTGCCCGAGGGTGAAGGTGTTGCGCACGGGCAGCGAGAGCACGGTCAGGATGACCGCGACGGGTGCCGCCAGCAGGGCGGTGCGGCGGCTTACGGGCCCGGGCAGGGCACGGGCGGCCACGAGCGCGAGGGCGGCCACGAGCAGCAGGGTGCCGAAGGTCCAGACGATGCCGAGGCTCTGTTCCGCCGCCTTGGTGAGCGGCTTCAGGACGAGCCCGGCGAAGGGAGTTCCGGTGAACTTGTCCGTCTCGTAGAGGGACCCTCCGACGTGCAGGACGCCGTTGTCGCCGACCCATGTCTCCAGGTCGGTCAGCCGGCGCTCCGGAGGAAGCCGGAGCACCGCCGCCGCCTGACGCACGGCCAGCAGTCCGGCGAGCAGCCACAGTGTTCCCAGGACGATGCGGGTCCGCGAGCCCGCCCTCGGCGGACTCCCCAGTCCGCCCTGCTCTGCATCCGCCACGCTCTGCCGCTCCTCCAGTCGCCCGGCTCGGTCACCCTCGTAGGCTGTTTGAGACCTTACTGAGTCCTGCGGAACAGACGCAGGTCACCCCCGGATCACCTGAAAACCTCCCACAGGTGGCCTGATTCCAACGCTCCGAGGGCCATTAGGGTGCGGTTCATGAGCACCAGCGAGGAGAAGCCCCAGCCCCCCGTCCTGCGGGCCGACGCACGGCGCAACCGGGAACTGCTGATCGCGGCGGCCCGGGAGCTCTTCGCCGAGCAGGGCCTGGAGGCCCCCCTGGACGACATCGCCCGCCGGGCCGGCGTGGGCAACGCCACTCTCTACCGCCGCTTCCCCACGCGCGAGGCACTGATCGAAGCGGTCTTCCACGAGGGCCTGGGCCAGGGCATGGAAGCGGGCGAGGAGGCGCGCCGGGGCGAGGACGCCTTCGCGTCCCTGGTCGCCTACATGGCACAGATCTTCGAGGGCCTGGCCGCCGACCGGGGGGCCATCGAGCTGATGACGACCACGGTCGCCGCGGGCCCGACGCTGGCCGCGCTGCGCGAGCACAACCACGAGACGGTCGGCCTGCTCGTACGCCGGGCGCAGGAGCAGGGCACGATGCGGCCCGACGTGGTGACGGAGGACCTGCTGTTCGCCCTGGCCGCCCTGGGCCGCTACGTCCCCTCCGCCGCGGCCGTCGCCCCCGGCTCCTGGCGCCGCTACCTCGCCCTGCTCTTCGACGGCCTGCGCGCCGAGGCCGCCGGCCCGCTGCCGGCACCGCCGCTGACGCCGGAGCAGCTCGACGACGCCCTGGCCGACGCGGGCGGCGGCCGCAGGCCGGCACAGCAGGAGTGAGGGAAAGGCCACGGCGGCGGGCGTGAGGGGCCGCGGCGGCAGCCGCGGTGAGAGGCCGCGGCGCCCGCCTCCATTCCCTTGCCGTCTCCCTTGCCGTCTCCCTTGCCGTCTCCCTTGCCGTCGCCCTTGCCGTCGCCCGTGACGGCCGGTGTCGCGCCGCATCAGCGAAGTCCGGAATTCCGGGCACGTCAGGGATAGTGGCCACCGGACCGGTAAAATCTGCGCGGGCCACCGACTCCGGCCCGATGCGGCGACCGGACCGGCGACGGCCCACGGGTCGCCGGCCCGAACATCTGCCCACCCTTCCTCCCGCGGCCGTCCACACTTGCCTGCGATACGTCACGACAAGTCCGCCGCCACACGAATCGCGTGCCATTTGCCCATGTCCCACACAATCGATCCGGCCGTCGGAAATCCCGCGCCCGCCCGCCGACGCCGCTCGGCCAAGAAGTCCCGCCTTGCCGTGCTGGACGGACTCCGGCTCGTGGCGGCCCTGATGGTCGTGGTCTATCACTACACCGCGATGGACAACCCGTGGTCGGGGCACACCAGGACGATATTTCCCGGCCTCCACAGGATTTCCCAGTACGGCTGGACCGGCGTCGAGGTCTTCTTCCTGATCAGCGGCTTCGTCATCTGCATGAGCAGCTGGGGCCGCTCGGTCAGCGCGTTCTTCGTCTCCCGGATCTCCCGGCTCTACCCGGCCTACTGGGTCGCGGTGCTGCTGTCGTTCGCGGTGATCACCGTCTGGCCGCTGGTCCCACTGGTGCGGCACGTGGACGGCTGGACGCACGTCGCGGTCAACATGACCATGCTGCAAGGGGGCATGGGAATACCGGATGTCGACGGTGTCTACTGGACGCTCTTCTGCGAGCTGAAGTTCTACCTCCTCTTCGCTCTCCTGGTGGTGAGCCGGGGTGTCACCTACCGCAACTGCGTCATTTTCTGCTGTGTATGGACGGTCGCCGGAATCGTCGACTACACCGCGTCGAGCCAGCTGCTGGATATGTGGAGCATGCCGCTGTTCTCGCCGTATTTCATCGCCGGCATCGCGTTCTACCTGATGTACCGGTTCAAGCCGAACGCGGTGCTCGTGGGAATCGTGCTGGTCTCCTTCCTGCTCGCCGAGAACCAGATCGTCAAGCGCGTCGGATTCAACCTGACGGAACCGCACCGCCCGATCCCGTCCTGGCCCGCCCAGGTGGTCGTCGCCCTGGCCTTCGCCTTCATGGCACTGCTGGCGCTCGGTGTCTTCGACCGCGTGCAGTGGCGCTGGCTGACCACGGCCGGCGTACTCACCTACCCGCTGTATCTCCTGCACGAGGACATCGGATGGACGATCATCAGCGCCCTGCGCCACAAGGCGTCTCCCCCCGTACTGGTGGCCGGGACCGTCCTGGCGATGATGGTCCTCGCCTATCTCCTGCACCGGCTCGTCGAGCGTCCCTTGGGGACGCGGCTGAGCCGGTGGCTCAAGAACGCCTCGGAAGAGATCAGGGGCCTCTCCCGCCCCGCCCCGGCCGAGGCCGCCGACCGCATCGGGCCGGACACGGCAGAGCCGCGACAGGACCGGCTCGCCACGTCGGGGCGGCACGTCGCGGCCCCGTGACCGGATGACCCCGCCGCCCGGCGACACCCGGACCGACGGATGCGGACGGATGCGGATGTAGGAGACTGCGGGAACGTCCTCCAGGCCGGGCGCACGGCCCGGCCTGTGGTTCCCGAGAGGTGTCACGTGCCCAGTGTCGTAAAGATCAACGTCCTGACCGTCCCCGCCGAGCAGCGCGAGGTCCTCGAACAGCGCTTCGCCTCCCGTGCGGGCGCCGTGGAGAACTCCGACGGCTTCGAGTGGTTCGAACTTCTCCGCCCGCAACAGGTGCTCTGATGTACCACTGACGCGCCCCCTCAGCGATTTCGTCGTGCAGGTGGGGCAGGATGGGGCCATGAGTGTTGTGAAGATCAACGTGCTAGCCGTCCCAGCCGAGCAGCGAGAGGTCCTCGAACAGCGCTTCGCGGCCCGCGCCGGCGCCGTCGAGAACTCCGACGGCTTCGAGTGGTTCGAACTTCTCCGCCCCGTTGAGGGAACGGACACCTACCTCGTCTACACCCGCTGGCGCAGCGAAGAGGACTTCCAGGCGTGGATGGAGGGCCCGATGAAGGCCGCGCACCAGGGCGGCGGTGATGGCGCCCCCAAGCAGAAGCCGGCGGCGTCCGGGTCGACCCTGTGGTCCTTCGAGGTCGTCCAGCAGGCCGCGCCCAAGGCCCAGAACGCGTGACCCTCAGCTGATCGCTGCACGGGGAGTCCTGCCCAGACTCGCGGCAGGACTTACCCGTCCCTTGGATGCGACCACAGGCCTCCGAGCCCGGTCTGCATCACTAAGTTCCGCCTATGCCCACGCCATGAACGGTCAGCTGGCCGTGATCACATCCAGATGAGCACGCGCCGATCGGGAGAAGCTGTCCAGGAGGGCTTTGCCCTTCGCCGCAGATGCAAGCGACGGCTGGCCGATGACGCCGTTCGTCGTGTAACCCGCCATGCCCAGTGTGAGCAGATGCGGGCGGCTCGGGGCTGAATGGTCGTCGGCGTCAATGCCTTCGCGCACGAGGTGCGGGGCACCATGCAGGAGCAATGAGACCTCGAACTCTCCGCCGTGCATGTCCTCGGCGCTACTGCTCTCAAGCTCTGCGTCGGCTCGGGCCTGGGCGCGATCCTCGTGGACCGGGAAGAGAGCGACGCGGGGGCCGCCGACGTTGATCTCTTGGACGACGTTGGAGAGGACGTAGTTGCCGCCGTGTCCATTGACGATGAGTAGGCCGGGCACTCCGGATCCTTCGAGTGAGCGCCATATGTCGTGGATCATCGCGTACAGCGTTCCGGCGGTGATGCTGACCGTGCCAGCCATGGGGGCGTGTTCGTGTGAGCAGGCAATCGTGACTGGTGGCAGGAGGAAGAGACCATGGTCATCAGCTAGGCGGCGGGCGATCAGGCAAGCGATGGCAGTGTCTGTGATCAACGGCAGATGGTCGCCATGCTGCTCGAAGCTGCCAACGGGCAGGACGGCAACAGCCGGGCCGCGCCTGCGCTCATCACCCGAGGTGGCTTGCGTGATCAGTTCGTCCATGATCCCAGCATCTCGCATCCATCTCGGTCGAGTCATGCCGCAAACCGATCACGAACGAGCTCAAAACGCTCAAAGAATGTCTCAATGGTGGGGAGAGCACGTTGACACTCGACGGCGCGCGCCACTGCGGACAGTTCCGTGAACGTACGGGCTGATCCCGTCTGGGTCACGATGGCGAGTGCCTTGGAGGCGGTTTCCGCTCCTCGCTCCAGCTCGCCGGCCGTGATGTGGGCTCGGGCCAGGCGCGCCAGATAGACGCCGCGGTCGTTTCGGTACTCCGGGGGAAGAGCCGCCAACTGGTCCTCGAAGAGCTCGACTGCACGGTGGGGCTCGCCAAGATCGATCCAGCAGTTCGCGCGCTGCATCTCGATGTAGGTCGGGGTGCAGTACGAGGTGTCGAGTGTTGTCTCCAGGTCCGCGCCGGACGTCTCGGAGGCTAACGCGTGGGCCTCGTCGAACTTGGCGAGAGCTGCCGAAGGCGCGCCCTTGAGTAAAAACTGCCCGTCCTTGACGGCGGAGCAGTCTGACGCTTTGCTGTGGAAGTTGAACAGCCGACTGATCGGTAATGCGATCGCAAACCAACCGGCCGCTCCGCCCATCGTTGCGGGGCCGACATGGTCGTGTGGCGTGAGCTACAGGACCATCACGTTGTCTTGGGCCAGCTGGCCTATACGGCGCACCCACACGTACGAAGTCGCGGTGCAGGTGAACGGAGGCGCCTGGCGGCCGATCGATCTGCCCGACTCGACCGCTACGTCCGTCCCGCTCACAGGCGTAGACCCCGGTTCCACCGTCTACTACGCCGTCCGCGCGAGGGACCAGCAGCATTACAGCGCCTGGTCGTTCCTGGAGCCCCGGCTGAGCGAATGCACCTGGGCCGAGGACGCCTCCTGACACCGTGACCAAAGCTTCCCGATGGACTGGCCTGAAACGGCTGCGCTGACCGAGGCGGCGACGCCCACGGCCTGGTCGTCGTCCGAGACGACGGGCTCGGAGAGCATCCGCATTACCTGTGCGAGGCGGACTTTGCGGCGGCCGGGCTTGCGCTTAGAGGCCATTTCATTTGGCTGGCTCGGTGGGCTGTCGGTCGTGGTGGGGATTGTTGAGCGGCTTGTGCAAGATGAGTTGTGCGAGCTGTTCCAGCGGGTGGTACCTGAGGCGCCGTCGCGGCCTCAGGGCGGTGGCCGGCATCACCCACCGCAGACTCACCAAATGAGATGACGTCTTAAGGCAACCATGAGAGCAGTTCGAGTCCACGCTGTTGCTTTTTAAATAGCGGCGGGTTAAGGGATCAGGCCGCAAGCTACGGTTGAAGAAGGATGCCCTGTATAACCCCGGGTTCCGCGCCTGGCTATTAGCTAAGCTGACCCCTCTGGGATCCAGTAGCCTCGGCGATGCGGTAGGTAAGTTGGGCGCGGCTGGCGCTGGTACGAAGTTCTTCGAGGATCAGCGGGCCCGTGGCGTCACCGTGGGTAATGCGGGCGGAGTGCATGACCGGGGTGGCTTCGGGGATGTCGAGCGTGGTGCGTTCGTCGGGTTGGGGCATACGCGCCCTAACGGTCTCGGTCCAGAAGAGCTCGTGGCCGGCCTCTGCCAACAGGGCGTAAATCTGCTCCGGCTCCGCGTCGGGGGCGTCGGCGAGCGGGCTCCCTTCTGCAACGCAGAACGGGACGATCAGGCGATGCAGTGCGCGCGTGCCACTGGCCGAGTCGACCAGCAGACGGTCAGTGCCGAACACGGCTTCACCCTCGGGCAGTTCGAGCAACGGGCCGGTGATAGCCGTGGTCGTCGAGCGGTAGGTGGCGGGCTCCTCTACCCGCTCCCATGCGTGGCCCAGAACGTAGGCACCGGCCTCTTGGCTGATGGTCTGCTCGATGGTGAGCCTGGGCGTGGGGAGCGCGCGGACGTAGCTGCCCTTGCCGTGGATGACCTCGATCAAGCCCTCCGAGCGCAGGGCCGAGATGGCGTTTCGGACGGTGGGTCGGGAGACCTTGTACCGGTCGATGAGCTGCGCCTCTGAGGGGAGTGGGGCGCCCGGCGGGAACTCGCCGACGGCGATGGCGTTGCGGATCTCGGCTGCGACCTGCTGGTACAGGGCTCCGGGACGCTGAATCTCTCCCATGGTGGGTTCTCCTCGTCGTGCGTCGTCATCCGGCCGTCTTACATCACTCGTCAGCATAAGTGGTTGCGTTCGTCGGGCAATAGGGCCACAGTCGTCACTCGTAAGTACGAGTGACGACAGCCTCTCTGGCTGTCCGCTGATGGTCTGAGGAGGCCCGGTACACATGCAGTCCATTCCTGTGGACACCACCCGGCTCGGCGTCCTGCGGTGCGCTGTCGCGCCGGAACCGAAACTCGCGAGTTTCGAAACGAAGGAGGTCAAGAAGGACCGGGACGGCAACACGATCTACACCGTCGCGGTCATGGTGCGCCAGGAAGCCCGCCGGGTCTCGGTGATCGAGATCGCCGTGGCTGGCGAACCCGTCGGCGTCGCCGAAGGCGTCGAAGTGAAGGTCACCGGCCTGGAGGCGTTCTCCTGGGCGATGGGCGACCGGCACGGCATCAGCTTCCGCGCTGCCGCCATCACTCCCGCGCCGACTGCCGCCCCGGCGTCGACGTCTACGGGTAAAGGCGGTGGGTCGTGATCGATCCCTTCCTGCTCGCGTTGCTGCTCGCCGCCCTGGCCTGGCTGCTCGTCGCCGGAGCCCGGCTGTGGGAGTTGCGGCCTGTGTGGGGCTGGTACCTCACTGGCTACCCGCTCACCGCATTACGGATCGTGCGGACCTGGCGCAAGGTCGCCATACTCAACGACCTTGCCGTCTCTCCCCGCCCGTCCCGCAGCCTGCTCGGTGACCTGATGGTCAAGGGCGAGGCACTGCGACCGGTCGCCCCGCGCATCTCGTGGCCCAAGGCGACGCGGACGGGTGTGAGCGTGGTGGTGCGGCTGCATCCGGGCCAGACACCGGGCCCGTTCGTCACAGCGGCCGACGCCCTCGCGCACGCCTGGCGAGTGCACGCAGTACGGGTCACCTCTCCCGAGCGTGGCACCGTGCATCTGCTCGCCACAGCCAGCGATCCCCTGCAACGGCCCGGCATCGCCCACGCGGCGACGGCTCACTTGTCCGCCGTGGTCGGGATTCTGGAAAGCGGTGCGGCGTGGGTGATCAACCTGCGGAAGGTCCCGCACTGGCTCACCACCGGCGCCACGCAGTCCGGCAAGTCAACCCTGCTCGCGCGGCTGGTCATGAAGCTCGCTCCGCAGGATGTGGCTCTGGTTGGTATCGACTGCAAGGGCGGCATGGAGCTGGGCCTGTTCGAGCCCCGGCTGTCCGCCCTCACCACCAACCGGCGGGAAGCCGTGGCCGTACTCGGCGCCCTGGTCGCCGACATGCAACAGCGCATGGCAGCTTGCCGCACAGCAGAAGTGCGTTCGATCTGGGAACTGCCCGAGAAGGTGCGGCCGGTGCCGATCGTGGTGATCGTCGATGAACTCGCTGAGCTCTACCTTTCCGACGGCACCCGTGAAAGCAATGCCGAAGCCGAACAGTGCTCGACCTATCTGTTGCGGATAGCGCAGCTCGGGGCCGCACTCGGCGTCCACCTCGTCGTCGCCGGCCAGCGGGTTGGTTCCGAACTCGGCTCCGGCGTCACCGCCCTGCGTGCTCAGCTCTCCGGCCGCATCTGCCACCGGGTCAACGACCCCGGCACCGCGGAAATGACCCTCGGTGATCTAAACAAGGACGCCGTGGTCGTGGCCCAGTCCATCACCACCGAAGAGAAGGGCGTCGCTGTCTGCACCGACGCGGACGGCAACTGGAGCCGCGCCCGGTCCCACAGGACCACGACCGAAGAAGCCCGCGCCACCGCCCTCAGGTACGCAATCCGCACCCCCAGTCTCAAAGGCGTGCAACGCGCGCTGCTGGCAGCGGGAGGCGGCGGAGCGGCATGAGTGAGAAGACCGTTCTCCTGCTCTCCGTGGTCTTCGGGATCGTGACCGTTCTTCTGGTCCGCTCCCGCGACGTCAAAAAGTGGGAAGCCACGATCATCGCTCTCTTCGGCCTCTACATCGGGCAGAGGCCAGTGGTCTTCACCGTCAACGGCCTCCTGACCTGGCTCCTATCCGGCTTCAACTAGAGGGAGACCGACCGATGCCCATGCGCCCCGTGCGCTGCCCCCTCTGCAAGGGCGAACGACGCCGCAGGACCCGCTCCGGCCGCTGGCACCGGTGCCGCTGCTGCCGCGGCACCGGAACCATCCGCTGACCGATTCCCCTAGGACTCGAAGCGGTCCTGAGCATCGTCAGCCGCGTCCTGCGCCTGCTGCTGGCCCTGCCGGGCTCGGTCCTGGGCCTGCTGGCGACGCTCGTCCGCCTCCTCCTGAGCCCCGGCCCCGGCCCTCTGAGCCTGCTCCTTGAGCTGCTCGGCCTTGTCCTGGAACTGGTCCTTAATCCCCATGACTGGCTCCTTTCTCGATCGGTAGCCCAGCCCCCAGGTTCACGCGGGCCGGCCCGGCCCGCATCCCGGCCCCAACCCCACGAAAGGCCACCCCATGGACGACACCGGCCCACCAACCAACCACCTCGCCGCTTCGGCGGCCCACCCCGGGAGGTCCCCACCATCCGCGCCGACACCACCACGTCGGCTGACAGGCGCGCCGCCCTCGACCGCGCAGCGCGCCTGCGTCAGCTCCCCGAAGTCGACCAGGACGTCATACGCCTCGCCGCAGACCCTCTCTTCCCCCGCCTGCTGGAACAGATCACCGCCACCGGCGGCTGCGCCCACCCCATCCACCTCTCCGGCCACACCACCACCCACGACACAACGACCGGCGAGATCCTCCACCACTACGACACCCGCAACGAACCCGGAGAACGCCTCCTGGTCCGCTGCCGCAACCGCCGAGAGAACGTCTGCCCGCCCTGCTCCCGCCTCCACGCAGGCGACACCTTCCACCTCGTCCGCGCCGGGCTCACCGGCGGCAAGACCGTCCCGCCCACGGTCCGCGAACACCCCCGGCTCTTCGTCACCCTCACCGCCCCCAGCTTCGGCCCCGTCCACCGCACAACCACCGACGGCAAACGCTGCCGCCCCCGCCGCAATACCACTGGCTGTGAACACAGCCACCCCCAAAGCTGCCCCCGCCGCCACGAGCCGACCGACCCCCTCGTTGGCCAACCGCTCTGCCCCGGCTGCTACGACTACACCGGCCACGTCCTCTGGCACGCACACGCCGGAGAACTCTGGTCCCGCTTCACACGAAACGTGCGGCGTCACCTCGCCGCGGCTGCCGGAATCGTCCAGAGCCGATTCCCTGACCATGCCCGGCTCTCCTTCGCCAAAGTCTCCGAATACCAGCAACGCGCAGCCATCCACGTTCACGCGGTCATCCGCCTCGACGGCCCCGCCGGCCCCGGCGAACCGGCCCCCGCTTGGGGGACTGCTGAACTCCTCACCAACGCCGCGAAGGGCGCTGCACTCCGGGTCCTGGCCCACACCCCGTACAGCCCGGCCCTTGGGGAGTACGCCTTGCGCTGGGGCACGGAACTCGACGCCCGGCCCCTTCGAGCTTCACAGGGCCCTGACGGGCTAAGCGACGACGCCGTGGCCGCCTACATCGCGAAGTACGTCACCAAGGGATCAGGCACCACGGGCACGGCCTCCGGCGCCGACTACCGCTTCACCAGCGCCCACAACATCGCCCGCGCCGCCGTCACACCGCATATCCGTAACTTGATGCGCACCTGCTGGAACCTTGGCGACCTTCCGGAGTTCCAGCCTCTCCACCTCCGCGCCTGGGCTCATACCCTCGGCTACCGAGGCCACATCCTCACCAAATCCCTTGCGTACTCAACCACTTACACCGCCCTACGCGCGGAACGGGCAAACCACGAACGCAGAGAGACTGGGATTTCGGAAGTCGTCAACGCAGTCACTGACTCGGCTTGGCGCTACATCGACTCCGGCCATACCCCGGGGGCAGCCCTCATTGCAGCCGGAATCGCCGAAGACCTCATTCGCAATCGCCTGATAGCCCATACAGAAACACGGGCGCCTGCCAGGGCAGCCGCCCGTGCCTGAAGAGAACAGCAGCGGAGTACGCGATTGGGCCCGCCATCATGCACGCACGGCCCCACGCTGGTCGGAGCGTAAGTGGCGACGGATCAACGCGACACTCGGCATAGAGGTGGTCTCTCGTCTGCCCGGCGCCAAGGGGATTCTCGCGGAGGAGTAGTCGCCAGATACCAGCGGGGTGGCCGCCGGGCGGTCGGGAGTGGGGTGAGACGATGACGGTCGTTTGATCAGGTGAACGAGGAGAGTCGATATGACAGACGGGCAGACCCACAACTCATGGGGGAACTGGGAGGGCGATGGTGTGCCGGTGCAGCCCAAGCCGTTCGCGTGGACCTTGGGGCTCGCGGCGATCTTGGCCTGGTGCATCTACTTCACATGGCTTCTCGCTCCGTTCCTTGCCATCGCGAGCCTGATGTGTGCCATTCGTGAGTTCCGCAGGGCCCGGCGCACGGGGTACGGGCGTACCGGCGCGGCCTGGGGGCTTGGGTTGGCCTGTCTGGCGATGGTGGTCAGCGGTTTCGGTTGCTACGGGCTGGCGACTCTGGGCGGCTGACCCACGCGGACTTGCCGGGGCGCCCCGCCCTCCCGTGCCGGGCCCGGCACGGTTCGCTGCCGGAGAGGTACGCGACGGTGTTGGCGCCCTTTAAGACGCCGTTTCTTATGGTGTGATCGTTCGTTGAGCCGTGCATGACGGATCTGGTTGAGCGACTGGTACCGGACGAGTTATGGGCGTTGTTCC